>JACDCM010000297.1 GCA_013817545.1 Gemmatimonadaceae bacterium
GTCAAGGTGTTCGAAGAGAAGCGCACCCCGGAATCGGCCGAAGCCGAGATTGTGAACGCCATTCGGGAGGGATATCGCAATGCGCTCTCGCAATGGACAATCGCTGAGGTCTTTCAGAACAGAGCCGCCCTCTCAGACAGCGTCCGGCACCACATTCAGCGCAAGATAGGGAATCGTGCGGTTATCACGAATGTATTCGTGCGCGACATCAAGGCGCCTGAGGTCATCGAGCAGCGGCGCATCTCGGCGGCGGCACAGGCGCAGGTGCTCGACTCTGCGCAAAAACAGCTCGCAATCGATAGCATGAACGCGCGGGGACGCGTCATGCGCGCGCAGGCCGAGGCGGAAGCGAAACGTCTCGAGGCTCAGAGTTACGCCGCGAACCCGGCGCTCCTGCAGCTCGAGATCGCCAAGGCGCAGGCGCAGGGTCTGTCGAACGCATGCCGCGGACAGAACGTGCAAGTTTGCGTTATCGGCGGGACAACCGCGGATGTCGGCATGCTTTCCCGGGCCAGACCCTAGAAGTGCTCGGCCTGCTCTTGATGGTTGGAATCCCGATTACCGCGGGCGCGTTTCTCTCATTGTATCACAGCGTGCGAGTGTTGCGCACACGCTTGACCGCACTGGAAGCACAGCAAGCGGAGACTCTGGAGCTCGTCTCATCGTTAGTGGTTGATGGAGCGGGTCCGGACGCGGTAAAGCAGACTCTGAGCGCCCTCCTTAGGCAGCCACGGCAAATCCCGTAAGCGGGGGCTGCCGATGTACGGGGTACTTTGCAGACTGTCAGACGTTGCGCACGCGGTGGAATCGAAGGCGATCTCCACCCTGCCTTTCTCACTCCGCGATGTCTTCACTTCCCGTTTCCCGTTCCCGCTTCCCTCCTCCCTCCTCCCTCAATCCGGACTCAGTCACAGTCCCCAGATTGCGCCAACGTTCAGTAGCCGCGGAAGCCCCGCCTTGATTCCTTCAGGACGACGTGACGCAATGTAGATCGCATCCGAAAGGTTTTTCGCACTCGCCATGAAGGTCAGCCTTCCAATACCCGGAACGGGGGCGCGGGCGCTTACGTCGAAGACGCGGTACGATGGAATCAAGCCTACTCGGCCGTTTGCCGAACCTGCGATAGTCTCAAAGTTGTCCGCGAATTGCTCACTGACGTAGATAACATCGGCTCTCACGACCACCCCGCTCGGGTACTGCAGCGTCAGGGCACCGCTAGCCCGGTGACGCGGCGCGTAAGGTAGCCGATTGCCCTCGATATTGACCGTATCACCACTGGCGTTACGGAGACGGCGGACTTCCGAGAAGCGTGCGTCGACAAAAGTGTAACCAGCTGTGGCCGACAGTGAAAACGACCGGCTGAAAAATTTGCCGGCGTCGAAGGTGACGCCGGCCTCCACACCTCTGTGCTGAGTCGCTCCCTGGTTGGCCAAAACGCCTTGCGTCGTGGAGCCGGCTGAAAGAGATGGTGTGACTATCTGGTTCGAGAAGTCGAGATAAAAGGCCGTCGCCTCGAGGGAAAGGAACCGCGTGGGCGTGAGGCGAGTCCCAACTTCGTAGTTCCAGCTCCGCTCGGCGTCGAGGTCGAGCGATACCGGGTCGGAAACCTGTTGGTCTGGCGAGAGCGTCTCATTCCCGTACACGAGCGCGTCTTTGGTCCGCGGCGGAGCGAATCCGCGATGCACGCCCGCGAACACCGACCCAAACGCGCTCGGCGTCCAGGCCGCACCCACGCCAGGGATCACTTCGGTCACAGCGTCTCTGCTCCGAATGTCCACATCCTCCGCGCGACGAGTGCTTGTGATTCCGTCGCTCCGGGCTACGCGCGTTCGAAGAATGTTGCGGCCGAACTCAAACCGCTCGAAGCGCACTCCCGGGGTGAAGTGCAATGTTGGCGTGACGAAAAAGCGGTTTTGTACAAAGGCTGCAAGGGCTCGTCCTATCCGTACTTCGTCGTCCTGCACGGCGGTTACGGAGCTGTCAACAAACCCGTTGATGTGCTTGTCCCGGGCGCGCTCATAGTGCACACGTACACCCACGTCGAGGTCGCTGCGCACGCCACCGGCACTCCAGCTGGAGTGAAGGCGAGGTTCCAGCCCCGCGACGTCGAAGGATCGGTTCCTGCCACCGGTAGTGTTTCTGAAGGCGTAGTTGTGTCCGGTTGGCGTGTACGCATAGTCGCGCCTGTTCCAGTTACGGGTCGTCTGGTACCCATACAGACTCGTCCGGAGGAATGTTGCCACGCCGAGGGCGGCCTCTTGAGAAGCTGTAACGGCTACGCGCCGCAGCTCGAGACGATCGCCCGGCGCCGGATTGATGTGAGGTGAGGCGCGAAAGAGCGAATCGGTGAGGCCCACGTACGTGGCGTTCGACGTCTCGTCGTAGGCGCTCAGCTTGACACCGAAATTCCCCTTTGCCGTGCGCAGGCCGACCTTGCCGGTGGCATCGCTAACGTTGAAACGAAGTCCGTTCAGATCGTGCGCGCGCTTCTGGAACGCACCGATGGAGCCGCGCACTGAACCCCGTGTCCCGCCATAGCGAGCTTTCAGAAGTCTCGAATCACCGGTTCCCGCCTGTACCTGAAGCACGCCCGACGGCGTAGCTGGCGCGTCCGCCGTCACGTAGTTCACTACACCGCCCACGGTTTGAGGGCCGAAGAGGATTGAGCCGCTCCCCTTGATAACCTCAATGCGCTCCATGCGATCGATGGGTGGGGAGTAGTACATTTCCGGCTCTCCGTAGGGAGCCAGCGTCACGGGCACGCCGTCCTCGAGCACGAGCACCGTGCGACTGCGATCGGGGTCGAGACCGCGAACTCCTATGTTGGCGCGGAGCCCGACTCCTTCTTCCTCTTGCACATGCACGCCCAGAACCGTACGCAACGCCTCGTTCGCCGAGAGCGGCTGCTGCGCTGAAAGCGCCTTTGCCGTAATTATGGAGGCCGATCCAGGCAGGCGCGCAAGAGCGTCTGCAGCGGTGCCGATCACCTCGACACCAGCGAGTGCGGCGACAGCGTCCGCAAGAGCGAAGAGAGTCGTGACGGTCTCGCCGGCTTTAACGGTGACAATCACCCGATTTACGGTTTTGCCGTGCTGTCGCGCCTCGACTTCATGGCGGCCGATCGAAACACCCTTGATGTGAAAGCTGCCCGATGAGTCGGTAATGGTGCCGAGGCGCGTGCCAACAACGACGACCACAGCGCTCGAGATGGGCGTTGTCATGCCAGCGGAAAGCACCTGTCCCTTAATGCTGCCGGTTGGGACGCCACCCTGTGCGGCGACGGCGACCGGCGCAATGAAAATCAACAGTTGCAGGAGAGCACGGATCACACGAGAGCTGGGCATTCAATCAGACCGGGAAATGAGAGATCAGAAGAGCTTCTAACAACAAGACCGCAGTCGCAAAGGGGACCGTCGGCGAAGAGCATGCAGGGGGAAGGGCCCTGTGTTGTCCCCCCGCCTTGACCCTCCGATGCTAGTTGAGAAGCATTCTCAACTGCGGCATTGTAGCGTGGCGCCCAAATCCCGTCAAGTGTGCTCACACTTTGGTGTCAAACGTCAATGGAAATGTCCCCCTTCTTACGTCAATGGAAATGTCCCCTTGATGGTAGTGCGAGATGGCTTGCGTCCAGCCGATGCCGCTCGCCCTGGAACTGCTATGGCTCTATGCGTCTCCAGCTCCCACTCCTTGATTCCCGCCACACCCCGGCTTGATTCCTCCGAATGATTGATCGCATCCGCACGCGCTTTCTCGTCATTGGCAGCGGCGTAGCCGGCCTCCACACTGCGTGGCGCGCTGCAGAGCACAGCGATGTCATCATGATGACCAAGCGCTCACTCTTCGATAGCGCTACGGCATATGCGCAAGGTGGCATTGCCGCCGCACTCGGCGCGGGGGACTCACCGGAGCTGCACCGGAGGGACACGCTCGCCGCGGGCGCCGCGCTATGCGATGCCGCCGCGGTTGAAGTACTCGTCAAGGAAGGTCCGGCCCGCGTACGAGAGCTGCACGCGGCAGGCGCGGATTTCGATCTCGAGCCCAGCGGTGACTTCAAGCTCGGTCGAGAAGCTGCGCATTCCACGAACCGTATCGTACACGCTCATGGCGATCAGACTGGTGCCGAAGTCGCCCGAACGCTTATCGAGCGTGTGCGTGGAAGTGCTCGCGTGCGTGTGCTGGAGCTGGCTCGAGCGCTCGACCTGATCATGGAAAACGGCGTATGCTGTGGCGCGCGTGTAAGTGTGGCGGGCCGCGCGACGGAAATCATCGCTGACGCGACGGTTCTCGCCACCGGCGGGTGCGGCCAGGTGTTTCGCTATACCACGAATCCCGATGTCGCTACCGGTGACGGCTTTGCCATCGCGCACCGCGCTGGCGCGCGGCTCGCGGATATGGAGTTTGTGCAGTTTCACCCCACCGCGCTCGACACGCCGGAGAATCCACTCGCCCTGATATCAGAAGCCGTGCGGGGGGAAGGCGCCATGCTGTTCAATGACGCAGGCGAACAATTCATGCTGAAACGGCACCGTCTGGCGGAGCTCGCACCGCGCGATGTAGTAGCACGAGAAGTCTTCAGGGAGCGACGGCCTGTGAGAGTTGGCTCGTCCCGGCGTGTCGCCGCCGATCTTGCTCGTTTGGGCGAGCGCCCGATCGAGCGCGTCGTAACGCTGGATGCGACGCATCTCGGCGCCGAGTTTACCACGCACTTTCCGGGAATCTTCGCTATATGCATGGCTCGCGGAATCGATCCTCGAACACAGCCGATTCCCGTCACACCGGCCGCGCATTACATGATGGGTGGCGTGGTAACCGACCTCACGGGCCGCTCCACAATTCCGCGCCTGTACGCATGCGGCGAGGTGTCCAATACCGGCGTGCACGGCGCTAACCGGCTCGCGTCGAACTCTCTGCTCGAGGGTCTGGTATTCGCGGAACGCGTCGCGCGGGATTTGACGGATACACCGCCGCTCGCCACTCGGCCTCCGGACTCACCGTGGAAAGTACCGTTACTTCGTGACCGCGGCGCCGCTCAAGTCGCCGCCAACGGAATTCGCGACGCCATGTGGGAGCACGCCGGCATAGCGCGCACCGCCAAAGGACTCCGCGCGTGTCTCGCGGCGCTGGCCGATATCCAGAGCCGGCTGCCCGAGGGCGCGACCGAAGAGGCCAATATGGCTGACACGGCGCGTCTCATCGCCGAGGCTGCCCTCATGCGCAAGGAATCCCGCGGCGGTCATTTCCGCTCCGATCATCCGACGACCAAGCGGATCTGGGAGGGGAAGAGAATCGTTTGGTGAAAGATTTCTGATCCTGGCCTCTGATCCAGGACCCATTCCCGCGCACCGAACACCGCGCTGTGCCAACCAAGCACCGAACACCTTGCCGTGCCCGCGCTGTGCCGACCGGCCAGAAACAGATATCTTAGTATCTCTTCCCT
>JACDCM010000298.1 GCA_013817545.1 Gemmatimonadaceae bacterium
GTCGGGTGACCGCGAACTGGTTGAAGAGCGCAAAGTGGACGACTTCGACGACGCTACCTAGTGGACTAAGCGAGATGTGATTACCAAACCGGAAGCAATCATTACCTCGCATGCACTCTACTAGCGCGCCACTCGTGCGCCGGCTTCCCCGGTTCGCGGCACTCGCACTGGCAGTCATTCTTCCCGGGTGCGTACGCGCACAAACCGCGGTCCCCGCCCCGGCCCCCGTTCGCGCCGACACCGCTCTACTGCATCGCACGCTTGACTCGCTAGCCACCGCGCACAGGGGTGTGGTCGGCTACGCCGTGCACAATCTCGACACGGGCGAGCGCCTGGAGCGCAGCGGCGATGAGACTTTTCCAACTGCCAGTCTCATCAAGGTACCGGTACTGGTAACGGTTTTTGATCTGATTGCGAAAGGCCAGCTTTCCCTCGACGATCAGCTTACGGTTCTCAGGATCGATATCGTTCCGGGGAGCGGAATTCTTCAGTTCCTTCACCCCGGTATGATCATCACCGTGCGGGATGCCGCGTGGCTGATGACCACGATCAGCGACAACACGGCCACAAATCTTCTGTTGGACCGGATAATCATTCGCAGGGTATGGGAGAAAATGGAGGCGCTCGGCCTGCCGCACACGAAAATTCATTCCAAGTCGTTCTTGCGGAATTCCAGCGTCGCCATGGACAGCTCCGTCAAGTATGGGCTGGGGGTGACCACTCCCAACGAAATGGCGCGACTGTTCGGGCTCTTGGCAGACGGAAAGGCGGTTGGCGGGTCGGCGGACTCGACGATGCTGGACTTTCTGGTGCACAACACCGATTTCGAGCTCCTGCAGCGCTTTGCGGGAGGTGCACGGGCCGCGCACAAGACGGGGGCGACCGACGCTGTTCGGACCGAGTGCTCGCTCTGGTTTCTCCCAGCTCGCGTCGTTGCATGCGTCATGACCAAGGAGAACGTCGACCAGCGCTGGATTATCGACAACGAAGCACAGGTGACGCTGGGGAGGATGGGAGAGTCGATTGTAGGGGCATGGCGAGCACCGGTCAAACCCTGATTCTCTTAAATTCGCACAGGCACACCAAATGCCCTTACGAATTCCAGATCCCACTGAATAGCCAGGAGACCAAAGTGAAGAAACTACTTGCCGCCTTTACCGCTCTCGCTCTTAGCTCTGCCGTTCCGGCAGCTAGCGCTCAATTCACAGCTGCCGTCGTACCGCCAAAAAAGCCCAAGGCGGAAGAGACGGCGCCGATAGCTGCGGCAGCGAAAGCCGAAAAAGACACTGCGCTGTCCGAAAAACTCACCGACATGAAAGCGTGGGTCGATTCGGCGGCGGTGGCACTGTCGACAAAGACGCCTGCACCCGCGGCCGATTCAGCGGCATCGCCCGATAGCTCGGCAGTTGTGCAGGAGCCCGAAGTGAAGCCGCAGGCAGAGTCACCGGCGAAATTCAAGAACGGGGCTCCCGCTCCGGATACGGCGACGCCGTTACCGCTGCTACTTCTCGTCGGGGCTGGCTTGGTAGCCGCAGGAAGCTGGATTCGCCGCCGTTGAAAGTTCCCCGAATGCTCGGCTCCGGACTGTATGTCATCGGGGCGGGCTTGCTTATCTACTCGGCAACGACGCTGGTGCGTGGCGCGCTTGCGCGCGACAGCGCACGGAGCGCCTGGGAACGCCTCGAGGCCCGCCGGTCGGTTTCTGATGCCGGAGCCAGTTTCGCGGTTGGTGCAGCCTCCTCTTTCGTGGCTGGCGCGCCACTCTCGCGCCTCGTCATTCCGAGCATTGGCCTCGACGAGATAGTAGTCGAAGGGGTACACGGAAAGGCGCTGAACGCCGGCCCTGGCCATCTCCCGGGGAGCGCGCTACCGGGTGAGCGCGGCAATGCCGTTATCTCGGCGCACCGCGATCGCCACTTCAGCGAACTCGACCGCATAGCAATCGGAGACACCGTCGTTACGGAAACGCTCGCGGGCCGAGTGACGTGGGTCGTAACGTCGCGCCGCGTAGTGGGTGCCGGCATGCCCGCCCTCTACCAGACGCCGACGGCGGTTCTCACTCTCACGACATGCTGGCCCGTGCGCTACCTCGGGTCCGCACCCGACAGACTACTTATTACAGCAAATCCGGTCGAGCGAACGCCGAGAGCGTAGGGCGCGGGAGTAGGGGATTGGGGATGGGGAGTGGAAGTCTGCAATTCACATCTCCAATCCCCCATTCCCTACTCCCCAGTTTTTGCTACTGTGATACTGCCGGCGCGGGCCTCTTGCCATCTTCGCCTATCGCGCCAGTGTTACGCCAGTAGAAATAGAATGCCAGCGCCGCCAGCGCGATCACGAGCACTCCCAGCATCACGCCGGTCTTCCCGGTCGAATGCGGCCGAACGGGAGCGGATGTATCCTGCGCGGGATTTTCGAAATTGTCGGTCATGAAGATTCCGTTCAGATGAGCGGTCTGATTACTGAGCCGTCGAGCTTGCGCGTGTCCGCCATAAACGTATTGCTTTAAGAGTGCATCGCAAAATCCACCCTGAACCGCCTTTCTCCGAAATGACTGCAAAAGCATTGCTGTTCTCTGCAATACTGGTGACCTCGGTGGCGGCCCAAGCCCAGACCGCCGGCACGGCCACCGCCGCTCGCGCTTCGCAGCCAGCGGCTCGTCCACGAGCGATCACACCGAGCGAGATTGACGGTTACCTGCGCTTTCTAAGCTCCGATCTTCTGGCCGGGCGGGCGCCCGCTACGAAGGGCGGTGAAATAACAGCCGAGTACATCGCGAGCCAGCTTCGCTCCTTTAGCGTCGAGCCGGGCACCGATAGTGGTTTCTTTCAGCACGTTCCAATTGACGTTGTTGGGGCTGAACGCTCTTCCATTTCGGTTTCAGCGTCGGGTAAGGGAACCGCGACGTTTCGCTATCCGGAGGATGTGGTGGTGTGGGCCGGCTCTGCGCAGGACAAGAGCACTGCACGGGGAGAATTGGTGTTCGTGGGATACGGCTCAGTGGCTCCCGAGTATCGCTGGGACGACTTCAAGGGGATTGATGTGAAGGGGAAAATCCTGCTTGTACTGGTGAACGATCCACCCGCTGTTACTGGAGAGCCAAAACTCTTCGGCGGCAAAGCGATGACTTATTACGGACGCTGGACGTACAAGTTCGAGGAAGCTGAGCGCAAAGGAGCAGCGGGCATGCTCATCGTACATGAAACGGAGCGCGCCGGTTATCCGTGGCATACCGTGGTTGGATCATGGGGGAAAGAGCAACGCATGCTGCCGCGCGATCCCAAGTTGCCGCCGCCTCTCGGATTTCGCGGTTGGATTACGGACAGCGCCGCAACGGCGTTGTTGGCGCAGGCCGGTCTCGACCTCGCCAAGCTCCGAAGCGATGCTGGCTCGCGCGATTTTCGTCCGGTAGCGACGGGAATAAAAATCGACGCTTCCTTTCGCAACAAGGTCGAGCATTTGCGGTCGGACAACGTCATTGGCGTAATACGAGGGCGCGACCCCAGGCTACGCGACGAGTATGTGGTTCTCAGCACTCATTGGGATCATCTCGGAATCGGCCCGACGGTTAATGGCGACTCCATTTATAACGGCGCTCTGGACAATGCATCGGGAGTGGCGAATGTACTCGCGATAGCGCGCGTCATGGCGCAGGGCCCGCGACCACGCCGCTCCATTCTTTTCAACTTCGTTACCGCGGAGGAGTCCGGGTTGCTGGGATCGGCGTACTTCGCGGAGAATCCGACGGTACCAGTCGAGAAGATCATCGCGAACGTGAACATGGATGGCGGTAACCTTCTCGGGCTTTCCCGCGATCTCACCGTACTCGGTGACACCAAGAGCGAGCTAGGTCCGATGCTGGCCCGTCAGATCGCGTCCAGCGGTATGCGAATCTCGCCCGATGAGCATCCAGAACGCGGATATTTCTACCGCTCCGATCATTTTTCTTTCGCGAAGGCAGGCATTCCGGCTGTGTCTATCGGTGCGGGGGACAATTACGTTGGGCGTCCAGCCGGATGGGGTAAGGAGCAGGACGAGGACTACACATCGCATCGGTATCACCAGCCGTCAGACGAGTATCGCTCGGATTTCGATTTGAGGGGTGCTGCACAGCTTGCGGAGATCGTAATGCGCTTCGCGGCGTCGCTGGCAAACTCGGCCATTTATCCGGACTGGAATGCGGACGCGGAGTTCAGGCGTAAATCACAGCCTCCGCGAAGTAACTAGCAGCAGGTTAAAAGAGTCTTGGCAGGGGATGTCGCAACGGCTGCTGTTTCATCTGGGTCACCTGGTTTCGTAGGGACGAACTGCCTTCGGTAATTTCGCGGTTTTTGATCCGCAGTCCGCAATCCGCAATCCTTGCCAATCGCTATCCGTTTGTTACCTGCAGTATCCGACGCCGTCGGACGTGGCGCCCCCGTGGTGGCACTTGAGAGCTCGGTGCTGGCTCAGGGGCTGCCGCCCAGGGCCAACCGCCAAGCCGCTCAACTCATGCTCGAAGCGGTTCGCCAGGGCTCTGCATTGCCCGCGATAACGGCAATAGTGAAAGGTGTGCCCGCAGTCGGCCTCGATGATAGCGAGCTCGAACATCTTCTGCGTCGCGATGGCTGGTCCAAGGTTTCGGCTCGCGACATTCCCGCAGCCATGGCTCGGAAGGCCGACGGCGCAACCACGGTCGCCGCGGCAATACTGATCGCTCGGCAGGCGGGTATCGATGTCTTCGCTACCGGAGGAATAGGGGGCGTTCATCGGGATGCGACGCATGACGAGTCCGCCGATCTCGCTGAACTGGCGCGATCTCCGATGATCGTCGTGTGTTCCGGCGCAAAATCCATCCTCGATCTTCGAGCCACGGTAGAGCGGCTGGAGACGCTCGGGGTGCCGGTTATCGGATACAGAACGTCCGAACTGCCCGGTTTCTTTTGCGCTGAGACCGGCATCCTGTTGGACACGTCTGTCGAAACCACCGACGAAGTCGCCGACATTTTTCTGGCTAGCCGGACAATCGGTCGCGAGGCCGCGTTGCTGATAGTTCAGCCGCCTCCGGCTTCCCATGCTATGCCGAGAGAAGTGGTGGATGCCGCCGTCAAACAAGCTCTCGCCCGCGCGCGTGACGAGGGCGTTCGGGGTGCGGCTGTTACTCCGTTCCTGCTGGCAGCCGTGGAAAAGGAGACTGATGGCCGCACCTTGGGGACCAACCTTGCGCTGCTGGAAGCCAACTCCCGGTTGGCAGCCGAGATCGCGGTTGCCTTGGCAGCGCGGCGCCGCGAGAATCGGGAATAGGGAATCGGGAGCCGAAGCCGAACAATCTGAGTGAGAGCCGGCCGGCCACTGGATGCGGGAGGTTGTCCGGATACCGGTCCCATTCCCGATGCCCGATTCCCGAATCTCCCAGTTGAACTTGCCACGCCCGTCATGGTACTATAGGCGT
>JACDCM010000299.1 GCA_013817545.1 Gemmatimonadaceae bacterium
TCCTTATACCGCGCGGGACGCCGCCGAGCTCGTGCAGGTGGACTACGAGGAGCTCAACGCGCAGCCCGACGCCGAGAAAGCCGTGGGCTGTGACATCACCGTCCATGACTGTGCCGCCGATAACGTTAGCTTTCACTGGACACTCGGTGACAAGGACAAGACCGACACTGCGTTCAGCGGAGCGCATACGGTTGTCCGCCAGCGCATGGTCAATCAGCGGCTGATCCCCAACGCCATTGAGCCGCGCGCCTCCTTCGCCTTCTACAACTCGGCCAGCGACGAGCTCACTTTGTATGTGACCTCGCAGAACCCGCACGTCCACCGGCTGCTCATGGCCGCATTCGTCCTTCAGATACCCGAGCACAAGTTCCGCGTAATCGCACCCGACGTGGGCGGCGGTTTCGGCTCGAAGATCTTCGTGTATCCGGAGGAATGCGTGATCGCGTGGGCGGCGAAGGCGACGGGTCGTCCTGTAAAGTGGACCGCCGAGCGTCGGGAAAGCTTCATGACGGACCATCACGGACGAGACCATGTGACCGACGCCGAGATGGCACTCGATTCCGACGGAAAGATCCTTGGGTTGCGTGTGCACACCATCGCCAACCTCGGCGCTTATCTGTCGCTCTTCGGACCCGCGGTTCCCACATATCTGTATGGTACGCTACTGTCCGGGCAGTACGAGATTCCCACGATCTTTTGCGATGTCCGCGGCGTGCACACACACACCGCGCCTGTGGATGCCTACCGCGGCGCCGGCCGTCCGGAGGCGTGCTACGTGATCGAGCGGATGGTGGACCTGGGTGCCAGAGCGCTCAGTCTCGACCCCACAGAGCTGCGCAGGCGGAACTTCATTCCTCCCGACAAGTTTCCGTACCAAACGCCGGTGGCGCTCACCTACGACAGCGGTAATTACGTTCCCGCGCTCGACCGGGCGCTCGAGATGCTGGGCTACGAAGCATTGCGCGCGGAGCAGGCCGAGGCGAGAAAGGAGGGTCGCTACATCGGAATCGGTTTTGCCACCTACATCGAAGCCTGCGGGCTGGCTCCCTCTAACGTCGTCGGCTCGCTAGGCGCGCAAGCCGGACTCTGGGAGAGCGCGACGGTGCGCATACATCCCACCGGGAAGGTCACCGTCTTCACGGGCTCGCACAGTCACGGCCAGGGGCACGAGACGACATTCTCACAGCTGGTCGCTGGCGAGATGGGGATCCCGTACGAAGATGTGGAGATAGTGCATGGTGACACGGGCCGAGTCCCGTTCGGAATGGGAACCTACGGCAGCCGGAGTGGAGCAGTGGGTGGAACGGCGATCCACATGAGCATCGAGAAGATCAAGGAAAAGGCGAAGCGCATCGCCGCGCATCTGCTCGAGGCGGCGCCGGAAGACATCGAGCTGGATGCGGGAAAGTTCTCGGTGCGCGGTTCTGCCGATCGCTCGAAGTCATGGTTCGACGTGTCGCTGGCCGCTTACCTCGCGCACAACATTCCGCAGGGAATGGAACCTGGCCTCGACTCCACATCGTTTTACGATCCGACAAACTTCACGTACCCCTTCGGTGCTCACATCGCCGTCGTCGAGGTCGACGCCGAGACAGGAAAGACCGAGCTCATTCGCTACGTCGCGGTGGATGACGTGGGCAACGTGATCAATCCCATGATCGTGGATGGGCAGCTGCACGGCGGAATCACCCAGGGAGTGGCGCAGGCACTCTGGGAGCATGGCGTATACGATGAAAGCGGGCAGCTCGTTACTGCTTCGCTCATGGACTACAGCATTCCCAAGGCGGATCAGCTTCCCATGTTCGAAACCGACCGGACGGTTACTCCCTCACCAGTGAATCCGCTCGGCATGAAGGGAGCGGGAGAGGCTGGGTCGATCGCGTCCCCAGTAGCAGTCGCGAATGCCGTGATGGATGCGCTCGCGCCGTTTGGCATCGCGCATATCGATATGCCGCTCACTCCAGGCAGGGTGTGGCAAGCAATTCAGGACGCACCAAACCGTCCGGAGAACTGACATGTACCCAGCGCCATTCGAGTATCATGCTCCGGGCTCACTGGAGGACGCAATCGCGCTCCTTGGCGAGTACGGAGAGGAGGCGAAACTGATCGCCGGCGGGCACAGCTTGCTCCCGCTGATGAAGCTTCGATTCACGCAGCCCGCTCACCTGATCGATCTTCGAAACGTTCCAGGTATCGCTGAAATTCGCGATGAGGGGAGCAGCGTTGTCATTGGCGCGAGGACGACACATGCGATGCTGGAGGCTTCGGGGGTTCTGCAGCGCAAAATTCCTCTCCTCGCCGAGACTGCTGGCTGCATTGGCGATCCGCTCGTGAGGAACGTAGGGACCATAGGTGGCAGTCTCGCGCATGCAGATCCGGGTGCCGATCTACCCGCGGCGATACTGGCCCTGGAAGCGGAGATCACCGCTGTGGGGCCACGCGGTTCCAGAACCATCCCCGCTGGCGATTTCTTTGTAGGCACGCTAACGACTGCTCTGGATGCGACCGAGGTGCTGACCGAGATTCGTGTCCCCGTGCCTCCGGGACAAAGCGGAAGCGCCTACGAGAAGTTCGCCCATCCGGCGTCGCGCTATGCGATCGTTGGAGTCGCGGCCATTATCACGTTGGGAAGTGGGGCCGTTATCCAGCAAGCGCGTGTTGGGATTACAGGTGTGGGCGCGCGAGCCACGCGATTGGCGAGCGTTGAACAGGCGCTTAACGGCAAGCGAGCAGACGACGGTCTGATTCGGGAGGCAGCTTCGCACGCGGCTGAGGGGCTGGAATCGCGCGGGGATCTGCAAGGTTCAGCTGAATACAAGGCGCATCTTGTGCGCGTGTGCGTGCGGAAGGCGCTTAGTCGCGCGTTTGCGAGCGTGTAGGTTAGCCGAGCACTTGCGCGCAACGAGACCGGTGCCCGGTGCGCGGTTGGTACTGCAGGGTGTGCGGTGATCGGTGCTCAGTTGACAACCGGTGCTCGGTGTTCGGGCGTCACTACTCTGCCGAACGATCCTTAGTTGTCTTTCCTCTGATTGCTTCCCAGGCGGCCTTTCCGGCGAGAGGGATCACATTGATCGAACCTCCCTTGGCGTCGGATGCCCTGGATACACTCGTCGCATCCGCCACGGCTGGAGGCGCTCCCTGCAGCTCCGAGCGTATGCAGTCCGCGAACTGACGGAATAGCTGTCGCGATACGCTTTCGACCATTCCGCGGCCGAACTGTATGATCTTGCCAACGACGTCGATAACCGCTTCCACTCGCACGGACGACGTGTCATCTGACAGGGTGGCGACTTCACTTGTCATGGTCATTTTCGCGGAGCCTGCGCCGCCCGTCTCGCGTCCCTCGGCCACGATCTTCACTCGGCGAGCGTCATCGGACTTCTCTGTGAAACGCGCTTGCCCGTTGTAAGACACTGTCACGGGGCCAACCTTCAACTTCACCTTTCCCAGAAAGGTGTTCTCATCCTGCACCTGTGTGAGCTCGGCGCCCGGAAGACATCCTACAACTAGTCGCGGGTCTGTTAGATATTGCCACACGCGTTCCGCGGGTGCCTGAATGGTGAAAGTCTCAACGATTGTAATGGCCATTGTGAACTACCGGTGGTTGGCAGGTGACGCGTGCGGATGGGCTGATTGGAGATAGCTTATGCTGATAGCAGATGGCCGACAGCAGATGGCATGCACACATGGCCCAAGTTCGCCTGCATGGATCTGTATATGGCCCTCTCGCCATCAGTTATCTTACCATACACATCTGCCGTCTGCCATCAGCCATCCGGCGTCTGACCGTCTGACCGTCTGACCGTCTGACCGTCTGACCGTCTGACCGTCTGACCGTCTGACCGTCTGTCGTCCGGCATACTGCCATCCGCCGTCCGCCATCAGCTCTTATCCCTCTGAACCATCAGTGAAACCAGAGATCCGGGAAATCCATGATTTGATGGAGCGAGAGGGCTACGTCGCGGATCGCGGCATCGCGACCGCTGTTTATCTGGCAATGGCGCTCAGAAAGCCGCTGCTGGTGGAGGGCCACCCCGGCGTCGGCAAGACCGATGTGGCAAAGGTGCTCGCGCGTATTCTCGGGACCGAGCTGATACGTCTGCAATGCTATGAAGGGCTCGATTCTGCCACTGCGTTGTACGAATGGAATTATCCCAAGCAGCTGCTTCGCATCAAGATCGAAGAGGGTTCCTCGCGCTCGCTGGATGAAAAAGAAGCGTCCATTTTCGGGGAATCCTTTCTACTCAAGCGTCCGTTGCTGCGAGCTATTTCGCATGACGGACCGAAGGCGCCCGTTCTGCTCATCGACGAAGTGGATCGCAGCGACGAGGAGTTCGAGGCTTTTCTCCTCGAAGTGCTCTCCGACTTTCAGGTAACGATCCCCGAAATCGGGACGATCACGGCAACACGCCATCCGGCGGTGGTGCTCACGTCCAACCGCTCGCGTGATCTCTCGGAAGCCTTGCGCAGGCGTTGCCTGTATCTCTGGATCGACTACCCAACACTCGAGAAGGAGCTGCGCATTCTGCGTTCCAGGGTTCCGGGTATGAACGAGCGGCTCGCCGCGGAGATCGCGAACTTCATGCAGGCGCTGCGCAAAAAAAGGCTGGCCAAAAGTCCCGGAATCTCCGAAACGCTGGACTGGGCGGTGGCGCTGGTAACGCTGCACGCCGCGCATCTGGACGCCGAGATTGTGCGCGAAACGTTGGGCTGCTTTCTCAAGGATGAGAAAGACATCAGATCTGTTGATGCGGCAATAGGCTCGGGTGCGCTCGAGGCGATGCTGGCTCTGCAGTGACAGTCAACCGCGTACTTCCGATCGGCGACGCGTACGAGGCGAGCCCTCGCGATCTCGTCTCGACGGTCGCCGGCTTCGCTCGTGCTCTGCGCGAGCGCGGGTTGCTGGTCACTCCCGCGGAGACGGTAACAGCCACTCACGCGCTCGCGATTGTCGATATTTCTGACCGGCGGGAGGTATATCTCGGGCTGAGAAGTATTTTTACATCGCAGCCGCAGGACTACCCCATCTTCGACGAACTCTTCTCGGCGTGGTGGGATGTCGGGCCGAATGTGCGAGGTGAGCGAAAAACGGCGGGGCCTTTGCTCGATCGCCTGGTTCCCTCTCGGCCGAGTACAACTGCGGAGTCCCAGGCAGCAGCATCGGTACAGCAGTGGGCGCAGGCGGGCGATGCTGTCGGCGATCCGGTTCTCGTGCCCGGAGAGAGCGATCGGGATTCAGTACGCGCTCGAAACTTCACCGGCTTCAATGGCGATGAGCTCGGCGAAATCACCAGAATTGCAAGGCGCATCGCGCGCCGCCTCGCCCGGCGTCCAGGCCGACGTTGGCAGTCTTCCCGCGCGCGAGGAGCGCGACTGGACGTGCGCCGAACCGTGAGACGATCTCTGGCAACAGGCGGTGATGCC
>JACDCM010000300.1 GCA_013817545.1 Gemmatimonadaceae bacterium
GCGCGGACCTGCCGCTCGAAGCGAGCGAATCTGATGGTGCCGTTGGGGTCGCGATGCATCCTTTGCACCTCCGCGACCATCAACTCGAGATCATGCTTGCGTCCTTCGGAGCGAGACAGCTTTGAGACATCCACGGAATCTGCGAGCGCGCGGAACCTTGCGTCGCCACGGTATTTCTCGAATGCCGGATCCTCACGGACTGCTTGCCGGCTCCGCAGTCCGAAGTCCAGTGCCCACTTGAGCCACCGAAAAGCGGACTCTGGCTCCCCTGAGTGCGCGTATGCTCGCGCGATATTCCAAGCCGCGTTGTAAGCTCGGCCTGCACCCAGCTCGAGTGCGCGCTCGAACGGCCTTATGGACTCGCGGTACTTTCCACCGTTGTACAGCGCTCGACCGAGCGCGTACCAGTGGTCGGGGACGTAGTCATTGGCTGCGAGCACCTGCTGCCACAATTCAGCGGCGCGCGCCCACTGCTGCGAATCGTTCGCGCCCAGCGCGCGGTTCACCAGAGAGACATACGAGGTGTCAGCTGCATCGGCTGACGCGTCCGCTATGCGAGCGGTGCTCTCCACACTCCGCAACATGGAGTCGAGCGCTACCCGCTCGTGCACGCGACCGTCACGCACCACCGCCCTGATCTTTCGCACGTTGCCAATGTCGGCAAGGGGGTTGCCGTCCAGAATCACGAGATCGGCGCGCCTACCCGGCGACACCGACCCGAATGTACGCTCCGCGCTCATCCATTTGGCCACGTTCAGTGTCGCCGTCCGGAGACTTTGCAACGGAGTTAGTCCGCCCTCTTTCACGAGCGACTCGAGCTCGTCTGCCACGGCAAACCCCGGGTACACCAGCGGACTTCCGGCGTCAGTTCCTGCCAACATCAGCACGCCCGCGTCCGCCATCCCTCGAAGATCGCGCAGCCAGCTCTTTTGAAAGCTCAACCAGTCCAGCGGCGTCCCCGTTTCCGACTGCTTGAGCTCGAAGGCGCCCACCCACCTCGACACGAGCCCGCGATCCATGTACCTCCGTCTCGGGTCCAACGCGCCCGCACTGTCAGCCAGAATTCTGGACACCATGCTGTCCGGCGTGAGACGATAACCCTTGAGCGAAACGATGGTCGGTGTGTACGCGGTCTTGTTGCGTGCAAAGCGCGCGAAGAGCGCCTGTCGTTCGTCCGCACTCATCCGATCCAGCGTGGGTGTCAGCTGGCCGTTGACGATCGTCAACGGACCGTGCTCGAGACTCCTGTATCCCGAATCCGATGCTTCGGCCGGAGTGATGCGTGCTGGCCAGTGGCCCGCCACGAGTACGTTCTTCTCTCGCGCATGACGCAACATTCCGAAGAGCGCGACTCGCGACGGATCATTCCGAATTTTGAGGAAGTCGACGCCGAGCTTGATCACCGAGTCTACCGCCGCGCGTGCGGTGTGCGGTGTGTTGATCGGAATACGAGCAGCGAGATCCTCGGTGAGCGATGCATCTCCGTTCTGGCGCGCGATGTTACGTACCGCTTCCAGCCAGCCTGTGCTCTCGATAATCGGACCTGCGAGCACCAGGCGAGGGCCGAGCAGCGTGCCTGCCTGGATGCTGTCCCGCCACGGTCGAACGACATCCAGAATACTGCCCATATCACGCACGCCGGTTACGCCGTTGGCGACGTACAGCGCGAGCGAGGATCGCCCGGTGCCGCCGACATGCGCATGCATGTCCCACAATCCGGGGATTACGTACGCGCCGGTGAAGTCCCGCACGCGCGCGCCACGCGGAATTTTCGTTGTCCCGGTCGCGCCTGTCGCGACCAGGATGCCGCGATTCAGAATTACCGTGCGGTCTCGCTCGATCGTCCCGGTTTCGACGTCAACTACGTTCACGTGCGTGAGTGCCTCTGCTTGCGCTGGCATGGCGCGTGGCGCCGCCAGCGCGAGAGCTATCAATAGGCCGAAGTTGCAGTTGAGTCGCATGGAAAGCTGTCTCTGGTAGTGTACAGGGTTGCTCGGACGTATCACGGGAAGGGGCGTGGACGCGGCATGGGCCACGGCCATGGATTGTGAGAGCCCCTGCCCGCGAGCCCGCGCACCGCTGCCTCTCGCACCTGGGGATCGCTCGAGTCGAGCAGCTCCTTGAAAGTGCTCTCGGAATTTTCCCCCGACTTCATCAGCGCACGTATGAGCGCGCGCGTCACGTCCGCATCCTTTTCCAGACGCAGCGCTTCCTTGATCGCCGGCAGTGCTGTCGCATCGCCGATCTGTCCCAGCGCCCATGCGGCTTTCTTGCGCGTTTCGTCGCTCTCATCTTTAAGAAGCTGAACCAGGCCGGCGGGTGCTTTACCGCTTTCGCGAACGTGACCGATCGCCCATGCGGCCATCCCCCGAACCCTGGAGATCCGGTCGCTCGCTGCGATGGCACCGAGAATATCGGCGGAGGCGTCATCCTCGATTGATCCAAGCGCCCATACCGCTGTTTCGCGCACATCCTCGTCAGCATCGCTGCGAGCCGCAGTCGCGAGGGCGGGGGAAGCCTTTCGGTCCTCGATACTTCCCAACGCCCAGGCCGCCATCTCGCGCACTTCGGCATCGCTGTCCTGAGACAGCACTCCGCTCAACACAGCAACTGCTTCGCGCGCCTCGAGCCCGCCCAGCGCCCAGGCAGCGACGCGCCGCACCGACGCGGCCTTGTCCTGCTGCACGACACGCAACAGTGCGGCGACTGCACTGGACGAGTCCATTCGTCCGACTGCGCTCACCGCGGCCTCACGCACCTTGTCAGCGTCGTCGCGGAAAAGCTCCATCAAGGGTGACAAAGCTCGGCCCGCTTCCATTCGCCCGAGCGCCCACGCTGAGTTTGCCCGCACGCCTGGAGCTGCATCGCGCAATGCACGCATGAGAGGCTCCACTGCGCCGGGAGACTCGCTCAACCCAAGCCCAAATGCCGCCACTTCCCGCAGAGGTACAGCGCTGGCGGTGAGGCGAGTGGTGAGTCCACTAGCCACGTTTGCGCCTTTCTGGCGTCCGAGCAAGCGCACCGATATCTCACGCACGCATGCATCCTCAGAGGCGAGCGATTCCAGCAGGAATTGCACATCAGCTTCCGGAAGCGACCCCTTCTCGAAGCGGTAATCCGGAGCTGTGGTAAGACCGGAGAGCGGCGTCGCTGGCGCGTCGCTCCAGTTTCCCCAGCCGTAGCCGGGCAACGAGCGAGCCGCCAGCAGGCAGATGGCTGGAGGCGCGCCCTGAGCGGCGGCAATCAGAGCCCTTACATCGAATGGTGCGGTCTGCTGGCGGTTGTCGTACGAATCGTCTATCGCGAAGCGCGCGATAGATGCGGTTGGATCGGCGACATATTCGCCTCCCGTGAACAGCGCTACGGCTGTTACGATTGATCCGAGAAGACGCATGAGGACTCCAATTGGGACGAGGGTGAAGGACTGCGGATTGCGGATTGCGGATTGCGTGCTGCGTGCTGCGTGTACGGGTGTGAGTTGACTGAAATTCCAGTGTGAGAGAGGTTGAAAAATCAGCATCAGCGGTCAAAAAAAGGGCGCGTGTCACTCCTCAAGACGCGCCCATGGGTCGAGCGCGTGCTACGGGAAAGGGCGCGGCTCGGGCCACGGCCAAGGCCAGGGGCCGCCGGCGTTGCCGCCCGCGAGCGCCTTGATTGCCATCGTTTTAATGCGCGGATCAGGCGAGTCCAGGAGTTTGCGAATCGCGTCGATGTGCTCTTCGCCGATCGCGGCGAGCGCGCGGATATAAGAGAGTTGCACATCCTTGTCCGTCTCTGTGAAGAGCGCTGCGTCGAGAGCGGGCGCGGAGGCGGGATCCTCAATCTGGTAAAGGGCCCACGCGGTTAGCTGTCGTATTTTCGGATCCTTATCCTTCAGCCTTGCGATCAGGGCGCTGGGCGCCTCGCTTGGCTCCACATTTCCGAGTGCCCAAGCTGCGCGAAGCCGTACCTCATCGCTCGCGTCTGCGAGCGCGGCAACCAGGGCATCCGCACTACCTCTGTATTCACCACTGCCGAGCGCCCACGCAGACGTTGCGCGCACATCTTCAGACGCGTCGCCGCGAAGCGCTGTCGACAGCGCCTCCATCGCATCGGAGTGTTCGTCGTCGCCGCTGCCCAGAGCCCACGCCGCCATTTCCCGCACTCTGACGTCGGAATCCTGGCGGAGAGCGTGCGCCAATGCCTCTGCGCCAACCTTTACGTCGGCGTACTGGTGCAGCCCCCATGCGGCGATTCGCCGAAGGTCGGCGTTCTTTTCTGTGCGCAGCACGTTGGCTAACAGCGCTGGCCGGTCGTCGGCGTCGCTCTGCTCAACCTGTTCAGCCGAGCTCCTGGCGAGTTCTGCCAGAGCAGAAGCATCGACAAAGGAGTTCGCCTCGGATTTCTCCTCCAGCGGTTGAGCTTTGGAGCGTGGATCGACTTTTGTCGCGATTCTTTCAACATCAGTCGCTACGGGTTTCGCCAACGGGTACTTAATCGAATTGGCTGCATCGGTCTCACTGCTGCCGCCGAGTGCGCGCAGCTGCTCCGGCATCTGGGTGACGCTATCGGCTCCGGATGATCTCATCGCGCCGGCATCCAGACGAGCAGCCGGCGCTGCCGCACCCACAAAGACCACTATGATCGCGAGAGACGTGATAAGCGCGGCGGACTGACGCCGGCTTGGGGACGAGTGACGGAGTTCGGGATCCAGAATTGCCAGCATGCGTCCCTCGAACTCCTTGCGTCGAGCCATGGCCATGGCGGCTGAAGGCGTGGCATCCATGCGCACCGATGTGACGATATCCAGAAGATGCTCGGCGTAGTCGGACGCGCGTGCTCCGCAAGCGAGAGCGAGATCATCGCATGCGCGCTCACTCTCCGAACGAAGTCGTTTGGCCGCGGTCCACACCAGCGGATGGAACCAGTACACCGCGCAGGCAATCCGGCCGAGCATGTGGCCAACCAGGTCATGCCTGCGCACGTGCGCCAGCTCGTGCAGCAGCACTGCGTGGCGCCGCTCGATCGTCCAATTGTCGGATTCCGCGGGCAGCACAATGGTCGGGCGCAACACCCCGCACGCGAACGGCATCTTGACCACATCGCTCCGCAGCAAACGCGGTGGTTCTTCCAGTCCGATGCGATCCGAGACTTCCCATAGCGGAGCGAGCCAGTCAGCCGTGTCCAGCACGCGACCGTGACGCACGAGGCGGTGCACGACGATCGCCCCATAGGACAACCAGCCGATGAGAACGACAGCCATGACTGCCCAGATGGCGACGAGCATGGAGAGTACGCTCATTCCCTCCAGGCGAGACATCGTGCGGTCCCATGCGTTCGCTGTGCGACTTGTCGTGGACGGAGCCGCGGCGTCGGCTTCGCCGGCAGGATTCGAAAGCCCCACTCGCC
>JACDCM010000043.1 GCA_013817545.1 Gemmatimonadaceae bacterium
TGGTCGGCACGTGCATCCTCGTGGGTAGAGCGCCGGCAAGGTAGACCCGCGTGCTGCGCACGAGATGTCTTACGGGCAGGAAGCTTGGTCTTGCTGTCCTTTCGCTGGATTTCGCTGAACTTCGGATCAATTGGGAAGCTTCTCCCACGTATGAGCGTCCTGACTCTCTCACGGGGGAGACCACCGTCCATATCAGCCAGGAACCTACGAACAGGGCTGACATAATCCCAAGCATGATCACACGGTGATAACGCCGCTCGATAAGCCATAGAAGAAGAAGGGAGGCGACGAGTGCCACGCCCACGCTACGCGTGAGTGCGGCCGCAATCGCGGCAGCGCCGGCCAGAACGATGGACGTTTTCGTATCGGACCGTTGCGACAGGAACCAGAACGAAAGGGCGGACAATGCCATGTAGGGTGCTTCGGTCCCAATGTCGCCGGCGGCTTCGAGCAGGAAGTAATTGACCGCGCCCACCGTCAGTACCATCAGGGCGAGGAGCGGAGACCAGAGCCGCCGGACAGCGTCAAAAATGAGCAACAACGCTCCGGCGGAGAGCAGCGTGGAGGCAGCGATAAGAACATCCACCCTTTCTCCTGCGAGCGTGGAAATAACCGCAAGCAGCATGGCATAAAGAGGCGGGTACTGGGAATGCCAGGGAGCTCCAATGAGGAACTCCTCCCTGTAGCCAAAGACGCGGAGTGACCGGGAAAGCTGGATGTACATGGCATCGTCGTTTCCCATGCCGATCTGGTCCCGAAGCAGCCAGGCGAGTATGACATGCAGGACGAGTAAACCGATGGCGGCGCCCCAGATCGCTTTGTTGAAGGATCGAGTGGGTACGGGTTCGGGCGGTTGGTTCAAATTCGAAACGACTGTTGCGTCAGATAGCATCGATGAGTTGTAGAAAATTGACGAGGCAAGTTATCACGCACGGTGCGACCCTCGTGCCAGGGACGGAAAGAACCAGAGATTAGGCACTACCCCAGGAGCCGCGTAACTTGTGTGTGCCTGTCGGCTGCAGTCGGTCTGAGTTGCCGCGGGAAATCCCTCGTCACTGCTGCGCAAGTGGAACAGAACTGCTGCGTGTTTCTTGCAAATCTTCAATGTCAATATGCCAGGTCGTCCTGAGACTCTTCTTTGCGTAGCGAATTTCGCCAGCAATGTCGGCTACGCCTGGGATCATATCGAACGCCTCTTCGGAGGAGTAGCTGACCATTTATTTACACACGGTATTCAAACCATCGTGGCGTATCCACGGTTGGAGACGCCGCCACGCGCGCTTACTGGAACGTCGGCGCGGGCGATCGAACTGGACGCGTCGCTGACTTCACCATCGTCGCGGCGCGCGGTAGCGGCCATTGTTCGCCGGGAAAATGTGAAGACGGTATACCTCACGGATCGGCCGGCCCTAAGTCTCGCGTATCCACAATTGAAGCGCGCGGGGGTCCGCCACCTCGTCATTCACGACCGTACCTCTGGCGCTCGTACGCCACCTCGCGGTGCAAAGCGCGTCATGAAGTGGATTTTGGCACGTACTCCTCTGGTCGCGGCCGATGCAGTCATTGGGGTCAGTGATTATGTCGCGAAACGGCAAATCGAGGTAGGACAGATCCCGGAGCGTCGTGTTTTTCGCATACACAACGCCGTCGCCATTCCGGCAGAGATCCCGCCCGACGGGAGCGCGCAGATCCTCCTCGGGGTGGCGCCCGAACGCCCGCTCATTTTGTCGGCATCGCGCGCAAGCAAAGAGAAGGGTATACCGCATCTGATGCGTGCCTTCGACGATCTTATGCGCCATTTCGAAGGCACTTCGGCGCGACCCGTCCTCGTGTATGCTGGCGATGGGCCTCAGTTGGCGGAATTTCAGGCCCTCAGGAACACACTGAGTGCGCGTGATGACATTCTCCTGCCTGGCTACCGAAGCGATGTGGCCCGACTCATTGAAGGTGCAACGATAGTGGTAGTTCCTTCCGTATGGCAGGAAGCATTTGGAAACGCCGTACTCGAAGCCATGTTGCGCGCAAAGCCCATAGTGGCCACCCGCGTTGGGGGGATTCCGGAGATGATTGAAGACGGTGTGACCGGGATACTCGTAGAACCAGCGGATGAGCGGGCACTCAGTGAAGCAATCGCCGGGCTTCTGCGGGACCCCTCACGGGCGCGCGCCCTCGGCATAACGGCCAGACAGCGTGCCACAAAGCGTTTCACACTGGAACGGCAGATACACCAAGTGGCAGCTGTGCTCGAGCGCGGCTTCGGTGGGCCATGCTTCGCTGTGCGAGACGCCTTTGCCGAGTAAGGTCATTTGCTGCCTGGTCCATGCGCCATCTCCTCGCACCAATCGAGATGCTCGCGCACGCAACGGGAAACGGTGAAGTGTTCAACGACTCGCCGGCGCGCATTCGCTCCCAGCCGCTCACGCTCGGCGCGATCGGCGACGAGCCTGCGTAATGCAGCCGCGATGGCGCCTGCGTCCCCCGGGGGGACGAGCAACCCGCTACTGCCTTCTTCGATCAATTCGGGAAGCCCGCCTATTCGGGAGGCGATGATTGCACAACCCGAAGCCATTGCTTCAGCGACCGCGAGTCCAAAAGCCTCCTGAGCCACCACCGGGTGAACGAAGATGTCCGTTTCGCGGAGCAACTCATCCAGGTCGCTTCGAAGTCCCAGGAATTCAACATTTTTCTCAAGTCCGAGTGTGCGTGCCAGTGAGCGGAGCGCTGCTTCCTCCTGTCCATCGCCCGCGATTCTGAGATGCACGTCTCCGCTCTCCAGAGTGGCTACCGAGCGAAAGAGGTGATCCATTCCTTTCCACGCATGCAGATTGCCCGCTGCGAGCACGCGCACCGCACCAGCACGGTTTGGCAGTGGGAGCGGTGGATGGAATCGCTCTGTATCGATGCCGTTGTAAATTGTGCGTGCTTTTGGAAAAGGGATCTTGAATCGGTCGATTACCTGATCGCGGACGTAGTTGGACACCGCCGCGACTGAGGCTACGCGGAGCAGAGTGACCCGGTCGAGAGCTCGGTATGCGAATGGCCGAGGTAGTGCTTGTGGGTCGCGCACCGCGATGCGCATGACGAGGAGAACGCGCGCAGGCCATGCTGCATATGCGATTAGGGGGATCGCGTTTCGCGGACCAAAAAGATTGATGTGTAACACATCGTAGTCCCGACTGAGCCGCCGAACGGCCGCTAGTTTCCGGCTCTCGAGCACCGCGATTTTCTTCCAGCCCACTCCAAGGCTGAGAAGCTGCTCCGCGATTACGGGGTGAACCGGCTCGCGCCCGAAGATATCGAGACTGTGTCCTCGCGCGAGCGCCTCCCGCGCGAGTGCCACCAACCATGCCTCGAAGGATCCAAGCTTGCGAGGCGCGAGATTCATCAATACGGCAATGCGGAGCGGCGTCACCCAGCACCGGTCGCTGTCAGCGCCGCCTCAACGTTGATCGGTTAGAGCGTGCCAGTCGGGCATAGTCACGTGCAACGATGTTACATTGTTCGCCTGTGCGCAAACGCGTAACCGGCGTAACCTCTACATGTGCGCCGACGCTGAACGAGATCACAAGGACGGCGAATGACGTTAATTGCGGGCCTTTTCAGCCGGCACGCAGACACGCCCATCCCCGACTCCGCATGCAACGAGTTGGCGCGTGAAATCTCCAGACACTCGCAGGACCGTGTCGAGATGTTCCGAGATCGCCGAGCCTGTATCGCCAAGGTGGATGTGGGCGCGTTCGGCGAGCCTGCGTGGCTAAGTAACGCCGGATCGGTGACGGCCGTAGCTGGATGCCCCCTCATTGGCGGCACGGACGCCCGGCAGGCCCGAAGCAAGGACACTGCAGCTGTTCATGAATGCGCTTCAAAGGGCGAGTGGGGATTGCTTGCTCAAACTCGCGGGGTGTTCAGCGCGGCGCATTACAGCCCTGGACCGGCTCGTCTAATCCTCGCGACCGACCGGCTTGGTGTACGGCCGGTTTTCGTTTGGGTCGGCGATCAGCTTGTTGCCTTCGCCAGCCAGCTTCGCCTTTTGGAAGCCATGTCCATCGTTCCCAAGGAGATGGATGTCAGGGCTGTGACGGAGATGATCGGCCTTGGCTTCCCCCTCGCCGATCGAACTCCCTACAGCGGCATCGTTTTGCTCCACGCCGGTGAGGTGTTGAGCGTGACTGACGAGGCTGTTGTGCGCCATCGCTACTGGCGGTGGGACGACGTTGCACCTTCTTCGCGCAGCGTCGACGAGCTTGCGAAGGAAGCCTACAGAGACTTTGAGGGTGCCGTCCGGCGGCGTCTCGGCGGCGACCGTACAACCGCCGCTTATCTGAGTGGCGGTCTCGACTCGCGCGCGATCGTCGCGCAACTGCGCCGAAATGATGCCCGCGTTTACACTTTCAATTTCGGACTGCCGGGAACATTGGATGATGTTTTGAGCACCGAGTTCGCCCGGCTCATTGGCACGATTCACGAACGCGGCAAAAGGGAGCCCACGGACCCACAGTGGTCAGCGATGATGGCATCGTGCTGGACCGCGACGCAGCGTCGGGCGAATAACCCGGCGGAGCATCCGGGGCTCGTCTGGTCGGGAGATGGCGGCAGTGTCAGTCTTGGCCATGTCTATCTAACCGAGCCGCTCGTCGCAATGCTCCGTGCTGGTGACCAGAATGGAGCTATCCAGAAATTTCTCGAGCGGCAAGGGGCGAGCGTACCGAGGCGGCTTCTCAAACCCCTGGTCGCGCAGGCTGTCAAGTCAGTGCTGCATGATGGAATCCGGGAAGAGCTGGAGCGTTTGCGCGGCTCAGACCCGGGACGACGCTTTCACATCTTTCTGATGTTGAACGACCAGCGCCGTCATCTCGCCAACCATTTCGAGACAATCGATCTGCACCGGCTGGAGTTTCAGCTTCCTTTCTTCGACGGCCGTTTTCTCGAGACGGTGATGTCAGCGCCGCTCGATGCATGTCTGGGACACAGGTTTTACATGAAATGGCTGGACCACTTCCGAGCGGAAGTGAAAGCAGTACCCTGGCAGGCCTACCCTGGACACGAACCTTGTCCGCTCCCGATGCCGGCCGGAACGACATCCCAGTGGGAACAGACTCATGTCGCGCGACTGCGCGCGGGTCGCAGACGCCAGGCAATCGAGCGGGGGCGCCGCGTCCTCTCGGCAGCCGACTTTCCCGAAGCGATTATTGAGCGAAACTTTCTTCGACTTACAACGCTGTTGTACAGGTTGGGAATTCGCGACTACCGCAGTGTGATGCGTGCCGCGCACATCTACTACTCCTACTACAGCGCTAGCGGTGGCCGTTACCGGTTGCCTCAAGCATGACTTTGCCACCGGTCGCGCCGGAACCATCGCCGCCTATTGAGCCGGCCCTGTCGAATAAGCTGGATGGCGCGCTCGTGCGCGGGATCGCCTGGACAGGTGGCGTTAAGTGGCTGAGCCAGGTGGCGTCCTGGGGATCCACGCTGATCGTCGCACGCCTGCTGACTCCCGAAGATTACGGGCTGGTTGGCATGGCGAGCGTGTACTTGGGGCTGGTCACAATGCTGAGCGCTTTCGGTATCGGCGCCGCGGTGGTTCGGCTTCGAACGCTCACCGAAGATCAGATCGCGCAGATCAATACGCTTTCGGTAGCATTCGGGCTCGCCGCATTCGTGATCTCCTGCATCGCGGCTGGCCCCTTGGCGGTGTTCTTCGACGCGCCACAGCTTCGTGCGGTGGTGCTGGCGATGAGCGCCACATTCGTGATTACATCGTTCAAAACGGTGCCGCAGTCCCTACTGCAACGCGATCTTCTCTTCAAACGTCTCGCGTTCGTGGATGGCGTTCAAGCGCTTATTCTGGCGGCGACGACGATCGGTTTCGCGGTTTTGGGCTTCCGGTATTGGACGTTGGTTTTCGGCGCGGTGCTGAGCGCGTTGATGTCCACAGCCCTGATGATCTATCTGCGACCGCATCCCTTCGCTCGCCCACGGGTCGCCTCCGTTAGTGAGGCACTCAAGTTCAGCGGGCACATCGTCTCTCAGCGGTTGACGTGGTACGTGTACTCCAACGCCGATTTCATGGTTGCCGGCAAGATCCTGGGAAAGGCCGCGTTGGGTGCGTATAGCCTCGCCTGGACTTTGGCGAATGTGCCAATCGAAAAAGTCACGGCGCTGGTGGTGCGCGTAACGCCGGCGATTTTCTCGAGTGTACAGGATGACCACGTTGCGCTGACGCGCTACCTGCTGGCGCTCACGGAGGGGCTGGCGCTGCTTACCTTCCCGACGACCTTCGGGTTGGCGCTAATGGCCGACGGTGTGGTGTTGCTGATGCTGGGCGAGAAGTGGCGAGTGATGATTCTGCCTCTTCAATTGCTTGCTTCCTACGCATCCGTCCGCTCTATCACTCCGCTCTTCGCGCAAGTGCTAAACGTGACCGGGGACGCAGGCTTCGGTGCGCGAAACAGCCTCATTGCCGCGATCGTTTTGCCAATATCCTTCTATATAGGCAGCAGATGGGGAACGGCGGGCATTGCCGCTGCCTGGCTGTTTGCGCACCCAACGGTAATTGTGCCTCTCTACTGGCGCGTCTTGACGCGTCTGAAATTGAGTATCTGGGCTTACCTTCGCGCACTTGTGCCCGCGCTCAGTGGCTCGCTCCTAATGGCCCTGGCAGTGCTGCTGTTGCGTAGCGTTTCCGAGGGAATGCCTCTGCTTGCTCGCGTGCTAGTTCCTGTTGTGGGGGGCGCGGCGACGTACGTGCTCGTGATCATGACGGTTCATCGGGACAGGATGCGCTCGTTCGTCAAGATTCTCAGGGCTGCCAGGAGCTAACCATCGCCACGAAACGCTCCGCCTCCACCCACCCGGAATCTGGTGATGGTGAGGCACCAGAAAACGACCCTGCTCAAGTACCGCAGCCGTTCTTCACTGCGCACGATAGCTCGGCTTTCTCCCAGCGGCGTCTTCTTCTCATCAGCTATCACTTTCCACCCAGCCAGTCGGTGGGGGCGCTTCGCTGGCAAAAACTCACCCAGTTAGCATCGGAACGCGGTTGGGCAGCTGATGTCGTCACTGCGCATCCCTCCAGCTTGCGCACGGTGGATCTCGCACGACTCGAGGAACTTCCGGCGGGAACCAGAGTGTACGGTGTGCCGATGCCGACTTCTCTGCCCGAGCGGCTGGAAACGTGGGGCCTGAAGATCTGGCGCGGATCAAACGAACGACCGCGCGCTAGTGGCCCAGGTCCGACCGTCAATGCTTCACCATCGGCCGAAGGCACCAAGGCGGGATCGGTGGGAGCACCGGATATTCGGTGGCGTTGGAAGGATCCGCGTACGTTCGTCCGCGCCTATCATGCGTTGATCCGGAAATCGCATTGGTACGCCTGGGCGAGCAACGCGGCCGACATTGGCCGAGCGGTGATTGATCCCCAGGCTCACCGCGCTGTGATTAGCTGCGGTCCACCGCATGAGGCGCATCGCGCGGCCCGGCGTGTTGCCATCGCCACAGGCCTGCCATTCGTTATGGACATGCGTGATCCGTGGAGCATGGTAGAGCGGCTACCTGAAGCGATCGCGAGCCCCGCATGGTTGCTTACTAGTGGGTGGGACGAGCGGCGAGCTGTAGCGCAGGCGGCTATCGTTTCCTGTAATACCGAGCCGAGTAGTCTGGCGCTCATGGCAGCGTACCCCAACGTGAGAGCTCGTGTTATTACGGTTACCAATGGTTATGACGATGAGCCCCTGCCGCCTACACGCCATAGCGCCCGATTCAGCATCGCATACGCCGGCAGCATATACCTGGATCGCGATCCACGGCTGCTTTTTCGAGCGACCGCGCGTGTGATCACTGAGCTCGGGTTAAACCCAGAGCGTATCGGATTGGACTTCATCGGAAACGTCGAGAATTATGATGGAGTTCCAGTAAGCCAGATCGCGCGGGAGGAGGGGATAGCTGATTTCGTGACGGTAGGTCCTTCGCGGGCTCGCCCGGCGATGCTCGAGTTCCTGACGAGAGCCAGCATGCTGGTGAGCTTGCCACAGGACAGCGATCTGGCAATCCCTTCCAAGATTTTCGAGTACATGCAGTTCAACGCGTGGCTCCTTGCCCTGGCGAACCGCGGAAGCGCGACCGAGCTACTGCTGCGCGATTCCGGGGCCGACGTCGTAGCGCCACTCGACGTCGCTGCGATGACAGACTTGATCCGCGAGCGCTATCAGCAGTACGCTCGTGGGGACCGTCCCGTACGCATCGCTCGCGATCAGCGGTTCAGCCGGCGTGGTCAGGCAAAAATTCTGTTCGACGCGCTTGAGGAAATGCTGGCATCTCCTGCTGGATCGTGAGCTAGATGTGGACAGCCGCTCCTGCAACGCGAGAGCGAGCGACCTCAGCACAGTCGGTCATCACCCTATCGAGCTTTGTGCCTATGCTCTCATACGAAAACCGATCCTCGACGAGCTGTCGCGCCGCTGCCCCCATCCGCGCACGGAGTTCCTTGTTTTCCAGCAGGCGCACGATCTGACGCACATAGTCTTCCGGCTCACGAGCGAACAGAACCGTTTCGCCTTCTTTCACATCGATGCCCTCGCAAGCGATCGGATCGGCGACAAGAGCACTCCCCATCGCCAAGGCATCCAGAACCTTGAGCTTTGTGCCCCCTCCATCCGTGATCGGACAGACATATACCTCTGCGCGGTCCAGGTAAGGCCGCACGTCCGGGACAAAACCGAGGACTTTGAACCGCGGCTCGCGCTGGCTCAGCGCTTTCAGGGCCTCCGACGGATTGGCACCGATGATGTGCATGGTGACCCCCGGTCTTGTGGCTTGCAACAAGGGCCACACCCGCTCGGCGATGTAGGAAGCCGCCGCCGCGTTGGGATACCGGCCAAGATTCCCCGCGAAAACGAGGTTGCCAGCTTCTCTCTCCGCACCGCTCGGCCGAAAGAAATCAATGTCCACCCCGTTGGGAATCTCCACGACGTTGAGTCCGTCGTTTTCGTGCCTGAGCCGCGCAGTATCAAGTGTCGAACAAGTGAGGTGCATGTCGAATTGCCTGCAAACCCGCTGTTCATAGCGCTTGAGGCGCACCCCTTCCTGCCAGAAATAAGCGCGCTCGAGCGGGTTTGCCGCGAGCTTGGCGCGCCTGAGCATCATGTGGGACTCGATATTATGGTGGTTAACGGTGATCGGGAGACCGAGGAAATCCGGCAGATAAGGCGCGAGACTGATCGTATCGAAATGCACAAGGTCGAAATGGTGTCGCGCCCGCCAAGCCCGTGCAGTGCGGTGCATCGAGGCGGACTTCATCCAGTTGATGGTGTACGGGTCTTTCATTAGCAAACTTCGAGCTGCGAGGCGGAGTCGCCCGTTCTTCCGCTTGTCAACTGGAATGGGCATGAATTCGACCTCTGCGCAGATCGACCGCAGGTGAGCGTAGGCCTCCTTCAAGCCCCGCTCCGGATCTCCGAAGATCTCCTCGAGCGGTTTGCGCTGAACGAACCCGAGCAGGTAGACACGATGCTCACCCGCGAGCTCGCGGATGAGGTTGTAGCTCCGCTGGAGAACCCCGAGTCCGGTCGGCGGATAGGGCACCAGTTGGGATAACCATAGAATATTCATCTAGTCGAATGCTCGGCTGTCGGTTGGCCCAAAACTCTACTTGACCAGTATTAAGAGGCATTTCGCCGTACCGCGAAGCGTTCCGCGTATTTTGCAGCGCACTAGCGAGCTTTAGCGCTCGGGTCAGCCGGATTCGGCTTTGCCAGCACCGAATCGAGACTGAAGCGCAGCGCAGCGAGGGCGTCTTGCTGTTGTCGCCCGGGCACAAGATCCCGCTGCTCGAGCGGATCGCTCGTAAAGTCGTACAATTCTTCGCGGCCATCGCCGTTTCTGATGTAATGGAGAGTGCCTCTCACGATGGAGGCCATTTTGCCCTTGAAAACCGGAAAATCCTTGCGTGTCCATCCCGGCATTGGAAAGAGGGAGGATAGAACCGTGCTTCCACCTGCAGGAGCAAATTCGTTCTTTCCTTCTGCGACCTGGCGGGCCAGTGAGAAGCCTGGGAAAGAGCTTTCGCTACTCTTTGCAAATCCCGCCAGGTCCATGACGGTTGCCGGGATGTCGCGAAGGGTGACCGGTGCACGTACCACTTGTCCCTGTGGTAAACGGCGAGCGAATTTCATCACCAGGGGCACCTGCAGCTCCGTCAGGTAAAGACTCGTTGAATGCCCGAGAGCGGTGTGACTGTGCTCGCCAAGGGATTCGCCATGGTCGGACGTGATAATAAGGAGAGTGTTCTCCAGCAACCCTCTGCGCTCCAGTTCAGCGACCAGCTTCCCAAGCCGATCGTCGAGGTAAGCGATACTACCCGCATACGCTGATTCGAGCGCTTTTCTCTTCTCTGGGCCCTGGACACCCTTTGGCATGGCGCCGTCCCACTCGACGTCAAGGATGGCGTCACCCGCCGCGGAAAATTTCCGGTCGAATGGCGGTGGTGGCTTGTACGGGATGTGCGCGTCAAAGTAATTGAGAAAGGCGAAGAAGGGCCGATCAGGACGTTCCGGGAGCCAGTCGAGAAACTCGGCGTCTACATCGTCGGCCCGCTTTCGCCCGATTATCTCGCGGTATTTTAGCGCTGGGAACCCGGTTCCGTTTACGCTTAATGCCTCAAGGAGAGGGGACGTTCTGAATACCTCATGCATCAAGGTATAGTCCTCGTAATGTGTAAAGCCGCGGTTGAGGCCATACTCCCGGCTCGCGTAGAAATAGTTAGCCACGAATGCCCCAGTAGCATACCCTCGAGCGCGCAACACCTCAGCGAGAGTCGGATACTGCGTCCCCATTGGCTTGCGAAAGAGAGTAGAAGCCACTTCATGCGGATAGCGCGCCGTGAACATCGAGGCGTGCGACGGGAGCGTCCACGACGATGTCGCGATCGCATGGTCGAAGCGCACACCCTGGAGCGCAAGCCGCTCCAGATTCGGCGTGGTGGGACGCTTGTCACCGTATAAACTGAGGGTGAGCGACCTCGCGGTATCCCATACAATAAGCAGGACGTTCGGGGATCCTTCCGGTGCCGAAGGAATGCCCACCATCGCTCTACGCTCCGTCACAATCCGCCAAACTCCTATCGCGGTGCCGAGCAGCGCTACCATAACAGCCAACCCGGGCAAGGTGCGAGTGACCAGCCCCCGATAAGCTGTCGGACGGCTAGCGAGAAATCTCGCTGCCTGCACTGCAAACCCTATCGCTAGAGCCGTAAGCGCAAGCGGGTGCAGCCGATAATGAGCGTAGAACAGCAAGCAAACAAAGCTCACGATGGAGAAACTCGCCGTGGCAGTTAGCAGCGAGAGCCGCCGACTCCATGCCAGTATGAGAAGCACGGCCGTGGGGATTGCAAACACCAGCAAATTGGCTAGCAGGATCATCCAGACTATGTGTGCGCGCCAGTAAAAATTGCTATGCAGCACCAGCTTGCGAATTGCCTGCATGCCGATGTCGCCAAGGCAAGTGAGTAGCACAAACCACGCGGCGAGTATCAGAACATCCCTGGGAGGGCAAGGGACGGAGGAAAACCTGGCTGATTTCTTATCGTTCATTTTGCTCTGCACCGAAGTCAAATGTTGACCCCGACAGGATATCGGGGATGGTTTTCCAGGCTCCTGGGGACGGTCGAGCTAACGCCGCCGCAGAGATGCTTGCTCGTACAGTGATTCGTACGCGTGCACCATTCTGGGAAGCGAGAAGTCTTCCACGATTCGCGTTCGCGCCTGCATCGCGTCGCTTTGACGACGGGCACTGCCGCCGAGTGCATCCAGCCACGCTGCGGCGAGTGCGTCAGGATCACCCGGGCGAACCAATCTGTGAAAAAGATCAGGGCCCAAAACGGCGGCATTTCCTCCAACGTCCGTCACAACAGGACAAAGGCCCGCGCTCATGGCCTCCAGCAAACTTACGGAAGTCCCTTCGCTTCGCGATGACATCGTGAAAATCGAAAAAGCGGCATGCAGCTCCTGGACATCGTCACGCCAACCAAGGAAGTGGACAAAGCGCTCGACTCCAAGCGCTGCAACTCGCGCTTCGAGTGCGACTCGTTCGCCCCCTTCCCCTCCGATGAGCAGTAGCGGCATTGCTTTCTCAGCGGGCCAGAGCGCCAGGAGCCGCGCGAAGCCTTCAATCATCACATCGTAGCCCTTGATGTACTCGAGGCGCCCAATGCTTCCGATCACGGGAGCATCGAAAGGAATTCCGAGTGCAGTGCGAATGTCGCCAGTGTCGGTACGCGGCTGGTGCAACTCGGTGTCCACGCCATTGATGACGACGTGAATCGGTGCTCTTTCACGGACCACGCCTTGCTTGAGCTGCCGAGCAAGGACCTCCGAAACCGCGACCACCACGTCAGTCTGACGCGAGGCCAGCCCGTCCTGCAGCCGAGCGAGCCAGGGGTCCGGATGCCCGCGCCCGTGCTCAGTATGGATAAGTAACGGCACGCCTGCACGTCGTGCGGCCAGCGTCGCCTTGTACCAGACGCCAGTGTGGGTGTGTACGACATCCGGAGCGATTCGCTTTATCTGCCTGGTGAGAGTGCGAGGCCAAAAAAGCGACCCGCGCCCCATTGGCTCCGCGAGATGCACCGTGGCGACCTTGCTCAGCCCATCCGCGAAACGCCCAAGATATTGCAGCGCCATTACATGCGGTTCGAAGCGGTCCGGATCCGCGCGCAGGACGATGTCCGCCAGCAGTCTTTCCATTCCACCGTAGTTCAGGTTCTGAATGATCTGGAGGACGCGGATACGCCTGCTCAACGTGCGAGCCCCTTCCTGAAAGCAGTAACGCCGTAGTGCTGCAGCCGTTCGGCGAACTGCAGTGCCATGCGTGCTAGCGTTAGAGCCACGAGCTGGAATCCCGCTAACGGTACGTCCGGCTCAAGACGCATGGTTCGGCCGACGCTGACAAAGCGACCAGCTTTTAACGCGCCGAGGGGGTCCATTTCGCCAAGTGCAACCAGTACCCGGATTTCGCGGTCGTTGCGGCTGTCGTGCTGGTCGAGTCCTGCAGTGCCGACAACTGCTGAGCGCCTCGCTCGGCACGCATGCAAGAGGCGGATAGCCTTGGGGTCGGGCAGGAAACGGGTATTGTAGACCGCGTTCCAGACTTCGATCGCATCTATACTTTCCGCCACGGAAACAGGTAGCTGATAATCGCAAAGTACAGGGTGCGCTGCGATCGTGAATCGCGATGCATGGCGAGCGTCCCGGATGAAATCATCCGGCGTGCCAGGCTCCATCCAGTGGGTAAGCCCCAGAGCGAGCAAGTGCAGGCCGGTGAAGCCGGCAAAGCGGAACTCCAATCCTGGAATAAGTCGCACTTTGAGATCAGACAGCGTTTCACACCGCTCGACATATTCGGCAAAGCGATCGGCGGTGAAGTCTTCAGCATGGTCGGTCAGCCCAATCCATGAGATGTCTCGCGCGAGCGCAAAAGCTCTTAATGTCTCGAGTGAATCCTTTCCATCACTCGAATAATTGCTGTGAACGTGAATGATCCCTATTCGACTGTCGGTCACCGTCGGTGCATCCATTCGATCGTTTCGCGAATAAAGGGCGCGGGGTCGCCAAAGCGCAAAACCTCGTTCCGGTCGCCAGGTCTCCAGAGGGTGAAAAAGTCGCGTAATGTTCCTAAACGGCCAGGTAGCCCCGGCGGAAGCGATAATTCCACGTCCGTCCGCCTAAGCCGCGCCATCAGATGGTCTACGTCACCCCACCACCACCGACTCCGGACACCGGTCTTGTAATGGCTGACCGGTGTGGGGCGTTCGTCCAACGCGGCTTGCGTGAGCAGCACCGGAAAATCCACGCCGGCATCGATGGCGAGCTGTAATGAGCCCCAGAACCGGCCATTTACCTCCATGAGATACGGTGTTCCCGTAGCCGCATCGAGCTTATACTCGATCATGGCAACGCCGCGCCAGGCAAATAGCCCAAGCAACGCGCGAGACCGCGCAACAAGCGCAGGGTTCGCGGCGATGCTCTCACGATACACACTCACGCCGCCGGCAGGCGGTTTCTCGCGCAGGCGCCTGTGAGAGAATGTTGCGATCAGCTCTCCGTTCCACAGCAGAAGAAAAATCCCTACACCGGGACCGACAATCCGCTGCTGCACAAGAACAGGGTAGGCGGCGGGGTCCAGCGCACGAATTTCGTCCTCGAGCTGCAGGCGCGTCGCCGCATGTCGCACCGCCAGTTTGACGCTGCCTCCATTGTGATACGCTACGGATCGTGCAGGCTTAAGGACCACCGGGAAACACAATCCCTGCTCTATCAGAGCAGCCCACTCGCTGGTATCTCGAATCACCCGCTGTTGCGGAATAGCGATGCCAACAGAGGGCGCGGCTTCCAGCAAGTGTGCCTTATCGGAAATGGAGCGAACAGAGTCGGCGTCCGCGAAAGGAACGCACACGGCCAACCGCTCCCGCTCCGGCAGAAGTACGAGCAAAGATGCTTCAGTAACCGGCAGCAGAATATCGACGCCCCAGTCGCGGATAAGGCGTTGGATGTCGGCGACGAAGATTTCCGGCGAAGTCAGCGCATTGGCTACTGCCGCTTCATCCACGCAGTATCGAGAGGCGCCAGCGAGCGACCGGCCGCGTGTCGAGCACGTATACACTTTGTTACCGGCGCGCCCCAGGGACCGCACCAGAGCGAGTGAAGCTCGCTGCTCCCCGTCGGTCACCAGCACTGTCCGGTGGCTCACCGCGCAAGCACTCCGGACGTTCGCAAAATAAAACCGTTCTGCGATACGCCCGCGGGAATGTTGATCCGAGGCAAAGCGTGCGGTTTCCGCTGCGACTGGGGCATCCAGCCACCGTCGATGCACAACGCGGCTGCATAACCCGCAGAGGCTGCCGCGAGCTGCGTGGCAGCTGACGCAAGACCGTAGGGGTAAGACAGAACGTCGCTGACCAGCGGGAATCGCTCGCGCAGCCATATAAGCGGGCGACTCAATTCGTCGGCTAGCTCGAGGCCGTCAAGTCGCGCAAGGTTCGCATGGCTCCAGCTGTGGGATCCGAACTCGATTTTATTACTGGCCCCGGCGTGCCGCAGCTCCAGCTCAGATGCGCAGCAAGCGTGCGCCGCCACAGGTTGTTCGGATACTCCCATCGCGCGCGCACCGGCTCGGACATCGCTATTCACACCTCGCCAGGCGCCAAGCGCGCGCTCGCGGAGACCTGAAACCAGGCTGCCGGAGTCCGTTGCGGCGAGCGCATCCCACCAGAAAGTACCACCCCCGACGAACGCGGGTGCCACGAAAATGGTAGCCGGAAGCGAGCGCTTTGCGAGCTCTTCCACACCTGCTGTAACAGCGCCACGATACGCATCATCGAACGTTATCGCCACGCGGGGAGGCCGTCCCGGGATCCATTCGCCGGTGATAGCCTCGTTCAGCGGGATGACGTCGTGTGTCTCCTGCAAAAGATCAAGCTGGGCAGCAAACTTTTTTTGAGCCAGGTGCAGGGAGAGATCGCCACTCGGCATGCTTCCATCAGGGACGACGTTGTGGTACGCGAGAATTACCGTCCCACCACGTACTCGCCGCATAAGCCCAGGGAGGCCACTCATGATGAGACAGCGCTCAGCCGCCGTCCGAGCAGAGCTACGCCAACTTACAGCACGCGAACCGGCAACCGCGGCACGCGTTGGTTTAGCGAGAGGCACAGTTAAGCGAGATCTAGACTTGCTGCAACCGTGAAGCTTTCCGAGCGCTCATCGGTGCTGGCCGAATAGGTCGCGTGCCTGCGGGTGCTACGCGGCGTCCTGAAAGGGAGAGCAGCTTCAGAAGGCCGACTACCATGCCTAGTAGTATGTACGGCATGGCAAAGTGCTCCGCCGACAGAAATGATCCGCATATGACAAAACCGAGGAGCGAGCCGAGCAGCATCTGCGATTGAGCCAGCTCGAGCGGCGGACCTGTCCCAGGCGGCGACCCGATGCGCTGCACACGCGCCATCGATCGAATGGCGGTTACGAAAAGGGCAATGAAGGCGACGAACCCGATGATTCCCAACTCCGCGCCGATCTCGATCCAGGAGCTGTGAGCCACGGACCACTTGAAACCCGAGCCGCCTTCCTGCAATTCCATCGACAGCTCGGAGTGCCCTTCCGCTCTCGTAAAATTTCGCAGCCCAACGCCCAACAATGGATTCCGGATCATATAACCCACGCCGCGTTCCCAAACCTCCATCCGGCCGGTTTTGGAGTTGCCGGCCCAATTGTAGTCTGCTTTCGGATTCAGGAGCGAGCGCATACGATCCCAATATGATGCGTCGGCGACGAGCGCAAACATAAGGAAGCCGCCGACGATAGCGGAGATTCGAATTCGCATCGGAATGCCGCGGTAGCGAAGCAGCACGTACAGTCCAATGGCCAAAAGGCCAATGAAACCACCGCGGGAGGCTCCCCCGACAATTACATACACCATCGCCGCAAGCACGGCGAGCGCGAAAATCCGGCGGACGATAGAAACGCCGGGTCGAAGGAGGTAGATGGCAAATGGTACGTGGCACAGC
>JACDCM010000301.1 GCA_013817545.1 Gemmatimonadaceae bacterium
ACCGTGGGGCGCTCTCTCACGTGTCCCGCCGATGTGTGCGCGTGCCCATGGACGTCGAGGTGGTGCAGCCCCGCGCGCCGGCTTTGCTTCTGCACCGCGGTCTCGTGCACGGTCTGGTGCAGGAAGGTCGCGAGCTCAGTCGGCGTCTGCATACGTTCTCGCTCTTTCCACGTACGCATGAACGCCCGCTCGACAGTCAGCGCCGCGAGGGTGTCGTCCCCCAGTACAGTTTTGGCTTCTGCGGTCAGCGTGTCGTACTGGTCACGGAACAAGCGCTCGAGAGCGCTCTCCTCCCCACGGCGCAATGCGGCCACCGCCTCGGGGTCGATCGGAGGAGAAGTAACGGACATAATTCCTCCTGACTTGGGCGAATGAGTGACAGTATTCCCCCAATTACTTGCATCAACCCGGCGTCGCGCGCAAGACCGGCTGCCCAACTTGGCTCGCCGCAGAGGCTAGAAGGTCGTGGTCTCTTCTTCGGCGATGAGAAAAAGGGGCGTCCCACCACTGGAGATGGAGATGCCATGTGCCATCGCTTTCTGCGCGGAGGCGGATGCGGCGGCCGCCTGTATAGCCTCCATCGACGGGAAATGCAGTTCGGCGACCCTGTAGAACGGCGGTGCACTGCCGTCAGCGGTACCGACGATTTTGGATGCGATGAACTTCGTGATTCCGTTGAAGTTCTGGCCGTTTACCATCGGCACATGGTCCTGCGTGTAGTCCCGCTCGAACGTGTCTACATCACGCGGGGACGGATACAGAACAATCACTTTTGCGCCAGCCATGGATGGACTTCTCTGTGAGGGTGGGCAGATATGTTCGCCTGAGCCCTGCTGTTAGTCCAGATGCGACAATGCTCCCAGTCACTCTGGTTCGGGTTGTACAATTCTGAAATACAACGCCTTGCTCACGCGGCCAGAGACCAATCGGTAGGAAAAATCACGGATGTAATCGGAGGGTCTCGTTGGCGTGCAACGCCGTCCTGGCGCTGGCGATCTCGGTCGTCGACATCCACTTGGCGACGAACCTCTTCACTCCTTACGGGGTGCATCGCGACGAGTTCCTGTACCTCGCGATGGGCCGTCATCTCGATCTGTTCCGAATGGAATTCCCTCCGGCGATAGCGATCCTGGCCCTGATCTCGATGCTCCTGGGAGATTCGCTTGACTGCTCACGGGAATCAGGCGCATCGGGTGGCACCCAGGCGGGCGAGCAACTCTACGCTTGCGGGAAACAACGGGATTGCTTCGCCGCTACGCGGCTCGCAATGACATCCCGAGGGAAGGAAGGTCCGCCCCCTTTCGTTAAGCTGCCGCGCTTTTCTCGGCGCCCACCGTCTTTGCAAAGCAAGTCTCACTGCACGTGAATCTCCGCGCGCACCCGATGCAATCGCGGCGGATCTTCTCCGGATAATGCGCGCGCTCCACCCGCTGATAGCCAACCGCTTCGAAGAAGCCGGGCTCCAGTGTGAGCGCGAAGAGTTCCGTAGTGCCCCGCTTGAGCGCAAGCTCCTCGACCGCGCGTACGATGGCTTTCCCGAGTCCCATGCCGTGAGCCTCCGGAGCGACCGCGATCGCCGCCACCTCCGCCAGGCTGGGCGCGTATTCCTTGAGCGCGCCACATGCGATAACCGATCCGCGCGCGTCGGTCGCGACGACGTAATCATCGATCGACAGGGCTATCTGCTCCGGCCTGCGGAACAGCATGATCCCCTCGCCGGCGAAGCGATTATTGAGCACAGCGATGTCGCGGGCATCGGAAAAGCGCGCTGGCCGGATGCGAACGGCGATCCCAACGCCGTGCGCCATTACAGCACCCGCTCGAGAATCGCCAGCCCTTCGGCAAGCGCGTCACGTGTCGCGACCAGTGGCGGGAGCAGACGGACCGTGTAGTCGCCGGCGGTGCACAGTAACAACCCCGCTTCGAGCGCCTCGCTCACGACGTGACCAGCCGAACCCCTTACATCCGCGCCCCACATGTAACCGACGCCGCGCACGGCACGAATGCGACCGGTGCGCCGGCCGATCTCTAACAGCTCCCGGCCCATCCATTCGCCGTTCTCACGCACCTGTGCGAGCAACGCCTTGTTTGCCAGCCGCTCGAGCACGTGCAGCGCGACACTGGCCACAAATGGGCCACCGCCGAACGTCGTCGCGTGATCGCCGGGCTGAATCGCGGCCGCGATGCGGTCGGTGAGAAGCACTGCACCCATGGGCAGCCCGCCCGCCATCGGCTTGGCGAGCGTGAGCATGTCGGGCTCGACACCGAGCTGCTCGTACGCGAAGAGGGAGCCGGTGCGCGCGAGGCCGCACTGGATCTCATCGAAGATAAGTGCAATGTGACGGTCTTTCGTGAGTTCGCGGAGCTCGCGCACGAATCCGGCATCGAGCACGCGCACACCGCCTTCACCCTGCACTGGCTCGAGAATGAGCGCGGCGACTGTCTCAGCATCCAGCGCGAGCGCGAGATCGTCGATATTGCGCTCGACGATGGAGATGCCGCCTGCAAGCGGACGGAACGGCAGCCGGTATGCAGGACGGTCCGTGGCGGCGAGCGTGCCGAACAATCGGCCGTGAAAGCTGCCACGCAGTGCGATGATCTCGTGCTTCGCCGCATTCTCACCGTTGAGCGACCGCGCCCAGCGTCGAGCGAACTTGAAGGCGGCTTCATTCGCCTCGGCGCCGGAGTTGCAAAAGAACACCTTGTCCGCAAAAGAGTGCGCGACGAGCGCATCCGCGAGCCGACGCGCGGGCCAGGTCCCGTAAAGGTTGGAGGTGTGCACCAACCCATCTGCTGCGGAATGCAGTGCAGCGGTGAGGCCGGCGTCGCCGTAGCCAAGTGCGTTGACAGAAATGCCGCTCACGAAATCCAGATATCGATGACCGGCGGCGTCGAACAGGCAAACGCCTTCGCCACGCACAAGATCGATGGCGGGCTGCTTGTACGTTCCAAGCAGCGCGGATGTGGGAACCGCTTGTGGCTGTAGGCTAAGGGGCGCGGACCGCTGTGCGCTGGTGCCTGGAAGCATGCCGATGTCGCTGACCTGCATTTCAGTGCTCTGCATTTGGGAAGTCATGCCACAGCTCCAAGCGTCATATCCGCGGTCGAGATATCTGGCGCACGAGGGCATGGGCCGAGCGACGCCCGGGCTGCGGAATTAAGGTCAACGTCGTTCCGCGATTGACATCGGCGACACCCGCCAGATCGCATATCCGGACGCGCGCGACGCCACCCTCGAGTGCCACTACCGCTGCTTCGAGCTTGGCGGCCATGCCATCCTTCGCGATGCCATCGGCAGTCAGTGCACGGGCATCGTCGTCAGTGAGCGAACCAATCAATACGCCATCGAGCAGCACACCAGGGACGTCGGACAGCATCACGAGTTCGGTCGCCTCGAGGGCGAGCGCCGTTAGCGCCGCCGCATCGTCGCCGTTGACGTTCAACGCGGGGCCCAGTGTGCTGCTCAGGTTCCGGCTCACTGGCGAAATCACGGGCAGATAGCCGGCGCCGAGCAGCACGTGCAGGATCGCCGGCCGCACGGTCATCACTTCGCCCACGTGGCCCAACTGTTCAGGGTTCTTCGGTGTGGCGCCGATGAGACCAGCGTCTTCACCGGATATGCCGACGGCGCTGACACCCTCGGAGACCAGCGCGGCGACAAGCTGCTTGTTGGCGACACCGGAGAGCGCCATCCGCACGAGATCCACGTCTTGCGAAGTCGTGACTCGCCGTCCGCCCACGAAGCGCGCCTCAGTGCCGAACGCCCGCTGCAGCCGGGTCACGGCGTCTCCGCCGCCGTGCACCAGCACCATCGGACGCGCGCCGTGGTCCCACTGTTCGGCGATGACAGCCGCGAGCGACTCGTGCCGCTGCACGCGGCCGCCGACCTTGATGACGCGAGTCACGCGGGGAGCCCAGCGCACTCGGCGAGTCCGAGCATAAGATTGGCGTTCTGGATCGCCTGTCCCGCCGCGCCTTTCATCAGGTTGTCGAGCGCGGAGAGCACGAGCAGTGTCGGCGCGCGCATTCCGCATAGCGCGATAGCGGCGATACGGATGACATTGCGGTGCACCACTTCGCGCAGCGTCGGTGGCTCGGACGTTATCTCGACAAACGGCTCGTTCGAGTATGCGTCGCGCCATGGTTGCAGCACATCATCCAGCGCGGATTTGAGCGGCACCGTCATCGTGGAAAGGATGCCCCGTGCTACAGGAAGCAGGTGCGGCGTGAAGGCGAGGTCGACGTCGGCGCCCATGCTTCTGGTAAAGGCTCGCATCTCGTTGAGATGCGCGTGCGTATTGCCCACCCCATAAGCTCGATAATCCTCGGACACCTCGGCGAACATGAGTTCCCGGCGTGGGGAGCGCCCTGCCCCGCTGACGCCACTCGCGGAATTGATGGTGATCGTGGCGCCTTCGGCAACGAGCCCCCGCGCGAACAGCGGCGCAAGCGCAAGCAGGACCGAGGTCGGATAGCATCCCGGATTCGCGACGATACCGGCTCCGGCTACCGTGGTGCGGCTGAGCTCTGTCAAGCCGTAGGCAGCACCGACTAGGCCGCTGCCGGGCCGCAGGTCGGACGAGAGATCCACCACGCGCGCACCAGCGCAGCGCGCGCGCGTAACCCACTCGTGCGAGGAGCCGTGGGGCAGCGCGCTGAAGACGAGCTCGGCGTCGCCAAGTTTCGCGTCGTCCGTGGCAACGAGCGGGATGGTCTGTCCATCGATGCGCGCTGACGTTCCACGCTGGTCATGCGCGGTAGCGAAGGCGAGAGACAGCGAAGGATGACGCTGAATGAGCGAGCAGAGCTGGTGGCCGGCGTACCCAGTGGCCCCCAGAACACCTACTGGAATTGTATGCACACGTAATGCATAATCATTCACCTCATTCGCGTCAATGGATTGCTGTCTCCCGCTCGAATTCGTATTGATGCGGGAGATGGAAGGCGCGTGCACTGCAGTTGCGCGATTGCTTTAAAGCGAGACTGCCGCGGACACTGCGTGCCCTCGCAATGACCCGAGGATCGGTTTCCCGAAAACAGCGGTTCACCTGGAGAGTTTGTGTCGAACAAATCCGAACGGCAGCGAGCGATAATCCAGTTGGTGTCGGCGCGGGCGATAGCGAGTCAGCGGGAGCTCGAGCAAATACTCCGGAAGGCCGGTTGGGACGTGACGCAGGCTACACTCTCGCGAGATCTCCGGGAGCTCGGAATCGTGCGAGCACAGGGGGAGGATGGAGCGCGGTACATGCCAGGCGATCAGCTCGGTGGGCAGGACAAGCCCCGGTTGCTGACCCTGCTTCCCGAGCTGTTCTCGGGCATGGACGGCGTGGGAGA
>JACDCM010000302.1 GCA_013817545.1 Gemmatimonadaceae bacterium
TACCGACACTTGGCGTCGGCCCGACGTCCGAACAGAGAGCATCGCTCGGACGCTGGCTGGATTCCGGGCGTGGGCGCCAGATTCACTTTCATTGGGGCGACGGCACCATTGGCTCGAATCAGACTCCCGCCCCGCACACGGCTCTGTACGACAGCATCTATGTCGCCGCGCTCGACATCGACTACCGCGCGCTGAGTGATCGAATGGATTCTGCGATCGCCGCGCTCCGAAGCGGCGATGTACACGTCACCACACCCGATGGAACCGATCTCCGATTCAGGATCGGCGACCGGCCGGTGACCAGGCAGGACGGCGATGCTTCAGCGGCACGCATGAGCTCCGCGAGAGTCCGCATCGATCGCGAGATCGAGCTGCCGTCCGGCGCTATCCGCGTAGCGCCACTCGAGGAGACGGTGCGCGGTACGATCGTAATACCGCTTCTGCGCCTGGGGTCGACCGATGTTCGCGGTATCCGCCTGGAGTTCGACACCGGGCGAATTATCACAGCGAGCGCGGCGACCAACGAAGCGGTGTTGCGCGCCAATCTGCTTTCGGTGGAAGCGCTCACGCATTTTCGCGAGTTCGCGCTCGGCATGAATCCCAGACTCGAGATACCAGCTGGACGCTCTGAGCTACCGTACTATGGGTATGGCGCCGGAGCGGTGCGGCTCAGCCTGGGCGACAACTCGGAGCTGGGCGGACGCGTGAAAGGTGACTACGTGCAGTGGCTCTTTCTCACGAACGCCAGCGTTACCGCTGGAGGCAGGGTTCTGGTTCGGGACGGAAAACTCGTTGCGAGCGGATCAAAGGGTCAGAGTCGTTGAAGGTTCACTCCCTTGAGCAGCGATAGCCTGGAACTTTCAACGACTCTGACCCCTTGATCCGCTTGTAGCAACCATTCGCCCCCCATGAGGGGTCGAATGGCTATGCGAACTCAATTCCTGGTGCTGCTCGCCGCTGGCGCACTGGCCAGCCCGCTCGCGGAAGCTCAGTCGCCACCCGCAACTATTTCGGAGGGCGAGCTCCTTGCCCGGCTCGCTGCTAAACTCGACAGCCTGGCCGCGCTGGATCAATTCTCGGGCGTGGTCGCGCTGGTGAAAAACGGATCGCCGATCTTTCAGCGCGTGTACGGAATGGCCGATCGCGGATCGCGACGAAAGAATGATCTCCACACAGCATTCAACCTTGGTTCCATCAACAAGGTCTTTACCGGAACCGCGGTGCGGCAGCTCGCGGCCGCCGGGAAACTTGATTTGGACTCGACTCTCGCGCGCTACTGGCCCGATTACCCGAATCCCGACGTGGCCAGCCGGGTAACGATCCGCCAGCTACTGGAACACCGCTCCGGCGTCGGCGGCGACATCTTCGCGGCGCCCCGTGGCGGTAAGCGAAGCGACATTAGACACAATCGCGACTTCCTTCAGCTTTTCGTCGAGGAGCCACTCCAGTTCGAGCCGGGCACTAGCCGGCGGTATTCCAATTCCGGATACATTGTTCTTGGTGAGCTGGTGGAGCGTGTCTCCGGAATAGACTACTATGAGTACATTCGCCGGAATGTCTACGAGCCGGCAGGAATGACGCGAACCGCGCACTTTCGCCCGGATTCCCTGCCCGCCAATACGGCGCTCGGCTACACGCGCGGCGGACGAGACGCGCCTCAAACAGCGCCGCTGCGCTCGAACACCGAATTGCTTCCCGGGCGTGGAAGCGCCGCCGGCGGCGGCTACAGCACCGTCACGGATTTGCTCAAGTTCCTTAGCGCTCTTCGCGGTGGAAAAATTCCTGGTGCCCCTCCACCAGGCATCGGCGTAGCTGGCGGTGCACCTGGATTGAATGCCGTACTCGTGGGCGGCTTGCCCGGAGGTTACGACCTTGTCGTACTCGCGAATCTCGACCCGCCAGCCGCTGTAGGGATTGGAGAGATGGTGCGGCGCTGGCTTGGCGGGAGGAGTTGAGCGGGACTAAAAAGGATTGCGGACTGAGCTGCGAAGTACAAACTACGAACCGCGAAGTACGTGCGCGGCGTCCGCGTTTTTTGACAGGATGGACAGGATTTGCAGGATGAGAGCGCAAGCGATTGCGACTGCATCACGTGGTAGTGCACGGTTCCGGGTCTGCAACCGATCGGTCGAAACATTGAGGGAATGCTGCCGGCTTCGGTTCCCGCCCTTGACTCGGCCCGTTAGCCGAGCTTAGGCTCGGCGAAGGCGAAAACGCGGTGAATAGTGACGCAATAATTCGATCACGTTCTCCTCGGTGACCGACAGCATGATTCGCGAATGCGCAGCGGATCAACCGCGTCGAGGAGACCTAACCGATGCACATGGCACACACCACCGGCGGGTGGACGCTCCCCGAGCTTCATAGGCTCCCAGACGACGGCAACAAGTACGAGCTCGTGCGAGGCGAGCTGTTCTTGACGCCGCCGCCGTCCGTCGCCCACGAAGAGCTTGCGTCAGTGCTCGGAGGAATACTCGATCGCTATGTGACGGTTTGGCGTCTTGGCCGCGTGTACCGTCCGCGCGCCGTCATACAGGTTCTCGAATCGGAGGTCGAGCCGGATCTGATGGTCCGGCCCATCGTGAAAGCTGTATCGCACTCGTGGGCGCACGCACCGCTGCCGATTCTCGTCGTCGAAATTTTGTCCGACAGCACTCGGCGCCGTGATCACGTGCAGAAACGCGAGCTGTATCTCGACGTCGGGATTCCCGAATACTGGATAGTCGATGGAGATGAGCGAACGATCCGAGTCGTTCGGCCAGAACGCGGCGATCTCCTGACCCGGGATACGCTCGCCTGGCATCCAGTCGATGCGGCGGACCCACTCGTCATCGATCTCGCAACTCTCTTCAGAGACGCGCTCGGCTGAGTTTGCCGTTCTGGCCGCAAAGAGGCGTGCAAGGCTCGCAGCTGTCTCTCTCGACTGCTCAAGACCGTACCCACACGGTTCGACGATGAAGCGAGGTGAATTGACAGCGCAGCCCGCCCTCAATCCGGAGCAATTACCAGGAAAGTACTAACCAAACCAAAACTGGTAGTTGGAGGCGGCTGCGGCAGCTGTCTCATGTTGTTTAAGCTGGAGTCTTGCGATTTTAGGGACTTCGCGCAGACCTTCTATAGTGGACGCCGATCGGAACGCGTCTCCGAGCAGACGTGGCGCAAGCGGACACGCTCATCGTCGAAGCCCAGCTCTCTTTCGAGACCTCGGCTGAGTTGTGGTCTTCCAGCTGCGGCGCGGATTCAGCCCTACTTTCCTGTTCACGTGCGCGAGATCGCCGTCATCAAGGACCACGGATCACCCCAATCGCAGCGCTGGCCTCGCTAAGGCGCAATGAGCTTTAGCCCCGTCCTCGCGCAATCGTCCCACGCCCTGGTCTCCGGTTTCTGAAATGGCGCCGGTATGAGCGTCCCCGCCAAGTGCACATTGAGGATTTGGCCGCTCGGGCCCAGCGGCGGGACGGCAAACGTTATGACACCGTTCGCGGTAGCGAACTTCGACATGGGCACCGCAACGAACGCCAGTGAAGTCCCGACGCCCGGCAGCGGTGTGCAGACATCGCTGGAATCGGCGTAGGCCCTCAGCATCACACCACGGCCCCACCAGTTGTGAATGCCGGCACCGGCCCTGAATGAGACAATTTGTCTCGTGCGAACGGGAAGGGGGTTGGGGAGCGGGTTGCCGGCCGGATCGGTTTCCGCGTTGACGATCTGGTTGTTGTCCCGGATTACCTGCGAGGTGACGTAGAAGTTCGGCACATCCTTGGGGATGCCACCGATCTGCAGAAGTCCAAACGCGTCATCGGCGAAGAAATAGTGCGGACTTCCGGAATTGTTCGTCCCGCCCGTTGGTAATCGGGAGGACATTGACGGGCGCATGAGGGCGAACGCCGTTCCGTCATGCTCGAGACCCAGTGCGTGACCGTATTCATGCAGTGTTGCCGCTCTCGCGCTTCCCGCGACGGCGGTCCGGTCGATGAAGGTGCGTTGGTCCCCTTGAGAAAAATTGAGCATGACGGAGATGAGAATATCCGCTTCGTGGATCCTGGAATCAGGACAGCCGTCGTACATCTTGATAGTCCGGCCCGCCATACCGTCAATGACGCCTGGATTGACGAGCGCTATGTCCCACGTGCCGTCGCCATGTTTGACCAGGCACGCGTCCCCGGAGTTCGGCACCGGCACATGTGTCGTCCAGTGCACGGCGCCTTCACGAGCGAGGTTGCCGACCGAGCGTCCCACCTCGTCGCTGAGATTTCCGTAGCTGCACCCGTTGGGACGCAGAACGATCGGATTGACGATCGGTTTCCTTGCAACCCTATCGCACGCTTCCCACGCCGCGGCTCCCAGTGGCAGAGTAGCCAGGGCGATAAGGGCGGACTGTGTCAGACGCTTCAGCGACGATGATCTCATTGGCGTGGCTTCCTGGTTGGGATTGCGTCCCAGCACTCGAGTCGGGGTTTGCGTGCGAAGTAGCCACCGGGCTTTGCACCAAGACCTTTTGCAACGGAATCGATCTTGAAAACCAGCTCCTTCACTGTGATCGTGCGCGCCACGTCTTCGGCTGTCGGCCGTGGAATCCATGGATCCGCTGCGGTAAAAGTCTCACGCGGCGGCAGCGAGTCCACAGGTAGACGCGGGCACCTCGGCGTGCCGTTGGCGTTGACGCTACAGGGAACGAACTGCGCCGCCGGCGTACGCGAAACGACCACGGTTCCGAGACCGGGAAGTCCTGCCGGCAACGCGAGCATCGGTGTCTGAGTCTCCACCGCCAGCGTGGAGACGCCTGTCACCCCCTGCCCGTCCGGCGACAGGAGCACCTCACGTCCGGCGATGCTTTCGACTCGAAACGCCAGACTGCCCATGACGGGTGAGAATCTCCAGTCGGTATTGAAGAGGAAGAGAAGATACCGCCCGCCAGCCACATAGCGCGGCGACTCCGAGGCGTGCGCGTATCGGCCGCCGGGAACCGGACCGCCGAACACCCGCAAGGTCATGCTGTCAGTATGCGGACTCCCCAACAGCGACCGCGCGTTGCGCAAGTGCAGGATAGTGCGGGGACCTTCGCAACGGTCGTAGTTGGCGGAGATGTCCCGCACGTCCGCCAGGACTATGGCGTTGAGCTGCCTCACGTGCGACGCCAGATCGCTGAGGGCTGCCGGCCGCACGATACCGGTGGTGTCGCCCGGAAAGCGGGCTTCGTCGCCGCGGCTTCGCTCCTTGCAGGCCAGCGCTCCGATGCAACTCGAAATGCATAAGGCATGAATCACGTCTCTCAGCCGCCGAACCAGCACGCTTCGCTGCATCACACGGCCTCC
>JACDCM010000303.1 GCA_013817545.1 Gemmatimonadaceae bacterium
GATGCGCCCCGCGTCAACCGCGCCGAGCTCCTGCGCGAGTGCCGGTCCGGCGGAGCGCGGCGGGCAGGTCTTGCACGCCGCTTGGCCGAAGACCGAGTGCCGAAGGCACATCGATGATTGCGAATCTCGGAGCGCGTGTCACGTGCCGCGTCCACGGAAGTGCGAGATCGGAATCACCCGTCACTCGGCGCCACGACTCGACCTGCTCCGGCGTGTGGAGTCCTGGGGTGCGGGCGTATCCCTGCGCCTCGAAGCTGGTCTGCGTGCCTTCGGTGGTGGATCACACCCGCGTTCGCGCGCTGAGCGTAGTAGTCTGCGGCAAAATCCGGCTGGCGCCCCAGGCGATCTGCGCGGCTCCGTGTCATGGGAGCCATGAAAATCCGGCTAGCGGCGGTAATTCCGCCGAGGTCAATTGGGTCGAAGAGATCGGGCATTCGCGTGTCTCGCTGTATCTCATGGTGGGCCTCACCGCCCGGATAGGGTCAGCGGCTGGCCTTGACAAGATTGACCTAGACACTATCATTTGGCAAGTAGTTTCCCTGAGGATATGTACTATGAGTATGGATAGTGTCGAACAGTTAGTGGAGGCCGGCGGATGCGCCGAGTGTCCCCTGGTGCCGGTGCTGCATCTCTTCGGCAATCGCTGGAAGCATCAGATACTCTGGGTGCTAGGGCGCGACATGCGGCGGTTCAACGAGCTGCACCGGGCACTATCGGGCATCACGCCCAAGACTCTGACGAACCAGCTTCGCGAGCTTGAACGAGATGGCCTGATTCAACGCACCCAGTATCCCGAGATACCGCCTCGGGTGGAGTACAGCATCACCGAGCTGGGCAGATCACTGACGTCGGTCTTTCGCGAGATCGAGGGATGGGGAGAACGGCATCTCGGCCAGGTAAACGCCTCGCGAAAGCGATATGACCGGAAGCAGGGCTAGGCGGCAGAGTCTCGCGCCTGTAACCTTGGTCGATAACCGTCATTCGTGGCCAGCTAGCGACCGCAGTGATCGCGAGCCGACGAGAGGAGGTGGGTGTGCAGAATGAAACAGCGCGAGCAGGCAGCGACGTGACGCACGGAGAAGCTGACATCCTGCATCGGCTCGACGCCGTTGTGCGCGACCCGGCCGCTGCGCGCGTCATCGAACGCGTCACGACCGAAGTCGAGGCGCTCTTGAGCGTCGATTCCGCGACGCGGCTGGCGTGGCGCACCTTGCCGCTGAGTATTTACGGTGCTCTGCCAGCCGGGATTGCATCGAGCTGGGTATTCGCCCTTCGGCGCGACTGCACCTCGGGTGCGGAGCGGCATCCCAATAGTGTTCAGCGAGTGATGTCATACCGTGGTTCGGCCGACATGCAGACCTGGAATGTCGACGAATGGGTATCACATCGCCTGATCAGCGAACCAAACGCTCCGATGCGCGACCGCTGGCTATCAATTCCGATCGGTGTATGGCACAAGCCGGTGATGAGCGGCGGTAACTGGATTGTCGTATCGTTTCATACAGCACCGGACGACCAGTTGATCGAAGAGCGAGCCCGAGACGACGCTCGTCCTCACAAGGGTGAGCGATCGGAACTGTACGCCGGACGCAGCGCGCGCTAGCGCGCGATGTGACCACCCCGTCCTTCGCTCACCTTACCGCATCACTCGGCGGACGTATGCCAATTCGTACCAAGCAGATCAGCAGCGCGTTGACGGCAGGCTTCCTGGCTGTAACGCTTGCGTCCTTGTTGTCGTGCGACACGGAGCTCTTCCGGCGGACGCCGCGCAAGAGCCAGCCGGCCTCCGTGATGCAGATGATCGGACCCAACAAAGTGACCGTGACGTACAATCGGCCCACAGCGCGCGGCCGGACACTTTTCGGTGGCATCGTACGCTACGGCGACACATGGAATCCCGGTGCGGACGAGGCGACTGCGATCGAGTTCAGCCGAGACGTACTGTTTGGCGGGCAGCCGCTGGCTGCCGGGAAGTACAGCGTGTGGGTGACGCCGAATCCCGCGCCGGCCGAGTGGACCTTCATTCTGAGCAAAGCCGCGGACGTGCCCCACACTCCGTACCCGGAGGGACGCGACGCGCTGCGATTGCAGCTGCGTCCTGCGAGCGCGCCGCATGTCGAGGCGCTCGCGATCTACTTTCCGGCGGTGGATTCCGCGAGTGCGGTGTTACGCCTGCACTGGGGCGAAACGATGGTGGAGATCCCGATCGCGAATACTGCGGGGCGGTGACGGGAGTACCGCGTCTCGGCTGATGGTTGTCACGCACGCTTGGCGTTAGAGCTACTCCTTCCACGACAATTCATGCGCTGTCTTCTTCCTGTCGCTGCCCTCATCACGTTAGCTCAACCCGGTGCCAATGCGCTGAGCGCGCAGCGCAGTGCTCCGCCGCGCCAAGTCGTATCGACTTGGCAGATCAAGCGCGACGGCCGGGGGCAGGAGTTGAGTCGAACCTTGGTGAATCGCCGCCTAGAGTTTGGGTTTTGGTACATTGAAGGCAAGCCGATTGACCTACTTTTCGTCGAGGAAGTCCGCACGACATTCAAGCGGTCTGAGGAAGGAGACAACGGTCGGGTTGTCGTTGAGGCGTGGGCGAGTGACCGGCCCGATACGGCCTACCGGCGAAGGATCTGGCGGCTTGACATGCCTGGCAGCAGAGTCCCTTTGCGGCCAGACTACTATGATGTTGTACAGACCAGCTGCTGTGGCTCCAACGACACGCACACGTACGTGTCGTTGGCAACCGGTCAGCCCGTCATCTCGTTCACCGACGGACCCTGTACTTCCAGGGCGGCGACACCGGATTGCCCTCGTCCCAAGGCTCTTTTGTCATCACGTACCTCAATACGAACGCAGTCCTGGAATCGCCGGCCGTGCACGCCGAGCCAACGGCGGTCGGGGAACTTGACTTTGTTGAGGGTGATGTAGTGCGCACCCGTTTATTACTCACTTCATCCGACAAAAACCTGATCGGGCTTCCAACGCCGACAGTCTCGCTCGTCGCAAGTGATGGGCGGGTCGGTCGCGAGGGGATCTCGATCGCGAAGGACCAAACGGCATTTGTACGCCTCGTGTGGGAGGATGGCCCCACGGTAGACATTCCGATTCGCGGAAAGAGCTTCGACATTTCTGGTGCGAAGCTTCCTGCGGTCGTGAAAGCTCGGATCGTTCGCTAGGTATCACACGCGCTGAACTCTCTAAACGTGCGCTGAAGCTGACAATCACTTTTCAGATGCGGCTTCGCCGCAATGGTGGTAGCGTGCCTGCAGCTGCACTAATGCATTAGGACGCAACGAGCATACTCGCAGATCCGGTGCTTGCCTCTGAATCGCTCGTGCCCCGCCCGTTCTGGAACGACGGCGGCCCCCTGCTGATCGCACCGCAAGCTGCCGTCGCGGCGTGGGAAGGAACGGATGCGCCGAGCAATGGTCGCGTCGTTTCCGCGAAGTTCCGGTGGAGCAACGAGAACGATCCGGCCTCCGATTACGATCGTGCGTGTGATGTCGATCCGCAGACTGCCGCGGCGATCGATATCGGAGAGCACTGGGGAATCATAATTGGCACAGCGGCGGCGCAGTCGGCGCACTGGCTCCCCGGCTCGGATGCCGACGAGTTCTATGCCGTGGGCATCGAAGCGGCAGACGATGCGAGTCCAGAGAGGCTGCGTGCACTCACTTCGGAAGCGAGCGAATGGCGTTTGTTGCGCGCCCAGGTGTCAGTGGCGACGGAGGGCCTGCTGCTCGCACACGCTGCATCACGCCTATCGGAGATCAACGAGCGACCGGCGATGATGCCATCGGTCGATGCCGATGCCGAACCGGCGCTGATCGGCGACGGATTGCGCTACCTGGCCCGCACTGGTGAATACACGGTGAGTGCGGGGGACGTGGTAACGGCTGCCGGCGAGTATCTTACGTTCATCCGGTTCCGCGCTGTCGCACCTGCGTCCTAACGAACCGTTGCACTTGTCGAGCGATCCTTGGATGCGCCTACGGCGCAATAGTTGAACCTCGCTCGCAAGTGAACTCACGCACGGCGGCAACTATCGAAGCCGCACTGCCGTGAAGATATCTGACGCTGTAGCACCGTAATCCTGCATCATTATCAACCAGAATAAAGACTGGCGCTCTGTTCCGATAACGCGCTACGATGACTCTCACGCTCGTGGAGGTGCTGAGTGCTCGACCACAACAATCTCGAAGAGTTCGCTGACCCAGTTAACTATGACAGGGCTGACCCCGGTGATACGGGTGTCGCGTTCTATAGTGCATTGGCGCAGGAAGCTGGTGGTTCAGTACTTGAGCTCGCCTGTGGCACTGGGCGTGTCACCATCCCGATTGCAAAGTTAGGTTTCCTAGTCACTGGTCTGGATATCGTCCCAGGAATGCTCGCGCAGGCGAGGAGCAAATCTGTCGATTTGTCGGTGCGTTGGGTGGAGGGTGATGCACGTACCTTTGACCTTGGCGAGCACTTTCGACTGATCTTTCTGACCGGCAATGCCTTTCAGGCGTTTGTGACCAATGCCGAGCAAGCGGCGGTATTGCAGCGCGTGTACGCACACTTGGATGACCAAGGGTTGTTCACCTTCGAGACACGCAACCCTCTGTTTCCCAACACAAATACACGCCAGGGCCTCTTTGTAACCCTTGAAAGCCAGGACGAAGAGGTAAGCTGGCCGTCCTATATCAACGTCGATGGATACGAGGTGCACATAACGACAACGCAGGTCTATGACCATGTTGCGCAAATCGTGCATGTGACAGGCACCAAGCGCTGGTACGACGGCGAGCAAGAACGCACGCAGATCACCCGCACTGCGTTGCGCTACACTTTCCCGCAGGAGCTTGCGGCGCTGCTGCACTACAATGGCTTCAGCATTTTACGCCAGTACGGCGATTGGAATGAGGAGCCGCTGACTGCCACGAGCCCAAGTATTATCTCGGTCTGTCGCAAGCGCGCATAAGGTAGAAATGATCGAAGCATGAGGTGCGTGAGTGAACGTCGCTGCCGTCGAACATGCCCGCGAGCGGCTGCCGCCGAACAAGGCAAATGCGTTGACGCCTTCGGCCCTGAGCCGGTGCGTTTTTCGATGTTCCAGTGGGCCCTGGCGCAACTGATTGCGGGCGTTATACAGCGTCATGACACGCGCGGCGGATAGGAGGAGGACCTTGTGAACCAGAAGGAACTGAGAACGACATTCAGCCATCCGACACCGGAGCTGCCGGTAGCGGATGTCGAACGAGCTCAGCAGCACTACCGTGACACCCTTGGTTTCGAGATCGGTTGGCTGTATCCCGGAAAGGAGATCGGCG
>JACDCM010000304.1 GCA_013817545.1 Gemmatimonadaceae bacterium
TCCGGCAACAGTGCCGGGCGTGAACGACACAACCGCCTGGCCGGCCACATCGGTGAGGCTCGACTGAGCGCTAAACACTCCGGTTCCCGATGACAGCGTCCACATCACCGTGACACCGGGGACCGGGTTGCCAGTGGCATCGATGACAGATGCGGTAAGTGTGGTTGGCGCGCCAATGGCGCCGATCTGGTCGGAATAGTTACCGGCGCTGAGGCTTCCCGCAGCGCTGCCGGTCACGGTTGCGGTGAACGTAACCCTCGCGTTTGGGGTGGCTGCCGACGCGCCTCCAGTACAGGCGGCGGCCGAGCCGCCAAGTGTCCACTGCGCTTGGGCGATTCCCGAAGAGTTAGTGGTGCTCGTAGCGGGGGCCACTGATCCGCAAGTTGTTGGAGTGTTCCAGCTAACCGTCACGTTCGGTACGGGATTGCCATAAGTATCCGCTGCCCTCACAACGAGGGGCTGCGCCAGCGTTTGGTTTGCGACTCCCACCTGACGGTCGCCGCTCACGATCGATATGACAGCCGCGGGTCCGGCAGTTCCGATCGCGGAAACCGTAGTCGACGAAAGTCCTGTCGAGGCGATCGTCAACGTCTGCGTTCCAAGAGCGCCTCCCAGCGTCCAGGTCGCGGATGCTTCTCCCTGGTCGTTGGTGATCAGCGGGTCAGGGGATATCGAGCCACCTGAAGAGACGGTTACTGACAGCGACAGACCGGTGACCGGATTGCCATGCTGATCGGTGACCTTGATAACAACCGGATAACAACCGGATTTGGAAGGGTATTCCCAACAGGGAACGTCTGACCACTACCGCTCAGAATCTGAAGCGAAGCAGCTCCGGCGGCGTTCGCGGTTGCCGTGAAAGTGACCGGAGGAAGCGCTGCAACTGTTGCCGTCAGCGACTTCGCGCCTGCGGTGGTTCCCAAAGTCCACGCTACGGTGGCCACGCCACTCGCATCCGTGTTGCTCGTAGTGCCACTCACGCTTCCCGCTCCCGGAGCAATCGTCCACGATACTGCAGCGCCTGGTACCGGGTTGCCGTACCTGTCGGTGACCTTGACAGTGATCGGCAAGGCGAGAGGGGTGCCGCCGCGCCAGCCTGTGCATCGCCACCCTCCTTGACCGCAGACGCGGGTGGGCCAGCGTTGGCAATCGCCGTGAAAGTGCCGAAGACGAGCGGTGCGCCGGTGCTGTTGTCCACCGCGCGAACTTCGAGTGCCTGCGGCGCGCCTGCTACTGTTCCCAATGTCCAACGTTCCTGCGCAATGCCCTGGGAATTTGTGCTGCTCGCACCCCCGAAAACAGTTCCGCCTCCAGCGGTCACGCGAAAGTTTATGACCTGACCGCTCACGGAGTTGTCGTTGGCATCCATAACCTTCACAACGAGGGGCTGTGGCAGTTCCTCTCCGACTTTGCCCGGCTGTGCATCTCCGGAAACGATCCGCACTACAGCGGGTGGGCCAGCCTTGACGGGGGCAGTCCCAGAATCCTTACAGGCGAACGCGAGGCTCGCGAGTAGGGATATGGTGGCGAGGGGGCGGAGCTTGTGCGGAGATTGCAACATTTGCTCCCAGGCGGCTTGGGCGGGATACACCGCAGCGGTACGCGCGGGTGGCGGTTCCAATGAATAGACAGTAAAGCGATATCTTTCGTCACTCCCTGGGAACGTACATCATACCCGAGGTTAGACCAGGAGGTTCGTCGTGCAGGCGTTCAAGTCGTTGCGCTCGTTGGTTGTACTGCTGGCTATCGCGTGTGCCGGCGCTCCGCCAGCGCCGTCCAGAATCGACCGCTCATCCGCTCGCGAATGGGTCAGCGGAGAAGAGATCGCTGCCTCGCAAGCGACTAACATGGCCGAAGCCATCCGGCTGCTTCGACCCACCTGGCTACGCGCGCGCGGCCCTCAATCGATTAGGACATCCGTCTCTCCATACCCCGTTGTCTACATGGATGGATTGCGTGTGGGGGAACCCAGTTCGCTACGCGATATCCCCTGCATGACAGTGGCCGAAGTGCGCTTCATTAATGCAGCTGATGCGACCACGCGCTGGGGCACTGGACACGCTACTGGAGTGATCCACGTGACGACGAGGCGATGATGGGGGACTGCTGTCCGCAATCCGCAGTCGCCTACCTATCCGTTAATGTCGCTCCCGCCAGCGCGATACCTGTCTGGGGGTCAAGCGATAACACTGTTCGAATTGCACCCGCCGGGATCGCTGGGGTTGTTACGGTAAGGATCGGTGTCTTGGATCCGGGCGCGGTAAAGCGAACCTGGGCCGCACCTGCCAATCGAGGCAGATAAGCGGAGACCGTACCCGGAGCCACGTTGGCGAACGATGGCGCCAAAGCCGCGATACTGGCGTTGGGCGCCGTTACATAGATGTCCACGTTGCCGGCTGATTGGGCCAGATGAATGACCCGAAGCTTCACCTCACCAGTCGACGGCGGGGTGTTGTCGTCAGGGACCAGAAGGCTGACCACCGCTCCGCCCTGCTTCACCACGAAGATGGTCTGGTCGGTATTGGCCGCAATTTGGAAAGTGCCGTCAAGTACGTGCACCGAAGTATCGGCGGTGCGACGAACGCTGATCTGCCGACTTCCCTCGTACACCGGGAAATACAAAACGGGAGCGGCTGGCGCCGCACCCCCAAGGGCGAGACTAACTGCGAAGGGGGCGCCCTCGACCAGTACGTTCACGCGGTCAGCGATGGTCGCATCCGAGACGGCGTTCACGACGCGCAGCCGTCCGAAAGGCTGTGTCGCCTCAACCCCGGTAGGCCCAACTACCTTCTTATCGCAGGCGCCGGACATCGTCGCGACGACGAGTAGCGTGATTAGGCGGCGATTCATAACGAATCCTCTGAAGGACCAATGAGAGAAGGCGGTCATGGCAAGCACGGTCCTGGACTAACCACGGGCTCCGTCCCTTCCGGATCGGGAGGAACGTTCGCTGGGTTGGCGTTGCGCTCTCCTATGGGGTACGGCAGGAAGCAGCGCTTGGCAACGCTGTTCGCGCCAACCAGACCCAGCCGTCGCAGATCTTCCCAGCGGAGACCAGTCGCAAACAATTCGAAGCGGCGGTTGCGATAGATCTCGTCCAGCAGCTGTTGAGCTGTCGGAGCACCGGCCAGTGGTGTCAAACACGGCCCCGGGTCTGTTGCTACTCGGCCCAATCCCGGACAATCCGTGCGCACCGAGTCGACAACCGCTTTCGCCTCCGCCAACCGGCCGAGGTTGACGAGAGCCTCCGCCTTGACGAGCAGCGGTTCGTCCGGATAGTAGGCAGGAATGGACGCTGACGCGACGCTGTACCGTGCATAGTTGTCTAGTGGCGTAAAACTCGGATCGCGGCCGATAATGGTCGCTGCCGTGACGTGCGACGCTGTACGAAGCGCCTCCGTGGAATCGGAAGTGCGGAATATGTCGCGGGGTAGCACGCCAGACGATCCCGTCGAGAGCAGGAAAACCGGGTTGATGTCCTGAGCGCTGAAAGGAATCACCGAAAAAACCGTGCGGTCCACCGAATCGGCGTTCGCGAGTGCTTTCGCATCATCGCCGAGAAGCCGATAGTAGCGGGCCCTGTATGCGTAGATCGTGTTCCGTACATCAAAGCCACGAACGAGGACAGTTGACGTGAATTGAGCGCTGGGCAACGTATCAGAGTAGGCAAACGCTGCACTGTCGAGCAGGGCAATGACATATGCCAGCGCAGTCGGTCGATCCACGAATGATGGCGTCGGAATGTTGTACGTTTCGATGGCTACCTGCTGGAACGCCTGAACAAGCTCCCCGATCGCCGCGGCCTTCAGCAGATACGCCAGTCCGAGGATCCCGCTCCGTGTGCCACGAGGGATCTCGACGTTTGCATTACCGAAGATGATGTCGTTCGCGGTTCTGATTGTCCTGTAATTGGAGTCGAAGATGTCCGCGGTGAAGCCCGCACCGGGCGTCACTATTCCTCGCTCCGCGTCGGAGATGGTGGAGAACGACGTGCTGATGGCTCCGAGCTCGTCGGTAACGAGGCCGGCGCCGTAGATGAGCGCGCCGGTCGATGCGCCGAATCGGGCTTGAACCCCCACGCCGAGAGCTATTAGCCCTTCAGGAGTGTTGACCACCGATTCCTGGGTAGGCGCGTTCGGATTCGTAGTGTCCAGATCGCACGCCGTGAGACCGACGGAAGCGGCTACTAGAGCGATCGCAAATGTGTGTCGCATGCCGTCTCCGATCAGTAGGTAAAGCGCGCGCCGATCGACCACGTGCGCGGGATCGGGATGGTGGCGAAATCGAAGCCGCGGTCGGCCGCCGTCGAACCCACACGCTCCGCATTCTGCCCGAAGGCGTTGACCTCAGGGTCGTAGCCTTGATAATCGGTCCACGTATAGAGATTCCGCCCGCTTAGGCTAAGCTCGAACCCCTGTGACAAAAAGCGCGTTATCCATGGACCATTGAAGTTGTATGACGCCGAAATTTCACGAAGCTTCACGAACGAGCCGTCCTCGACGTACTCGCTGAATATGCCAAGCCGCCGAGCGAGATAGCCGGACGGCAGTCGGCGAGGATCGCCAAATGGTATCAACTCCCGCTCGGCTTCGGGGCTGTTGCTCGCGCCACCCAGATCGCGAATGCGGCCGGACAGGTTAAGGATGTCGCCACCGAAGCTGCCGTCGAGCAGAAAGCGGAAGCGCAGATTCTTTCCAACGGAGAATTCGTTAAGCCAGGAGCCGAGCCAATCGGGGTTCGGGTCTCCCAGGACAGCGGACGAGGAATCGTTGCAGCTCCCGCCAGAAAGCGCGCGCCGCGCATCAATGCTTGCTGGAAGGCTGGTGCTGGGGCGAAGCCGTCCAAGCGAATCGAGGAGGAACTCCCCCGTACCGCAATTGCGCGCCGCGTATGTGCCGTAAAATACCCCGACCGGATCTCCCTCCTTGATTCGGTTGGGGTAGCCGCTGGCGGACTGGAAGTCTGGAATATCCAACTCTTCGACACGATTGCGGTTCCGCGTGTACGTCATCGTCATATCCCACTTCCACGCGGGTCGGTCGACGTTGATGGTGCGCAACAGCAATTCCCACCCCTTGTTGCTCATGGATCCGATAGCGGAGAACTGCCGAGTGTAGCCTGTGCTTCGGGAGATGGGTCTAAAGAAGAGCAGGTCGTCAACTACCTTGTCGTAGTATGTTGCCTCAAGGGAGGCGCGGTCATTCAGGAAGCCGAAATCGCCTCCCAGCTCCCATTCCCGCTGCCGTTCCGGCTTGAGCGCCGTGT
>JACDCM010000305.1 GCA_013817545.1 Gemmatimonadaceae bacterium
CGAAGAGTCGCTTGCTGACCTCAACACCCGCTTGCCCAAGTCGCTACTGATGGACAGGTTCCGGCCAAACATCGTGGTGCGCGGCTGCGCCCCGTATGACGAGAACACTTGGAAGAGAGTCCAGGCGGGCGGCATCGTTTTCAGTTGTGCCACACCGTGCGAGCGGTGCGTCATCACGACCATCGACCAGGAAACAGGCACGCGTGACGGGGTTGAACCGCTGCGCACCCTCGCAACGTATCGACGAGTGCCCGGTGGCAGCGGCGTGATCTTCGGCGAGTATTTGATTCACTCTGGCAGTGGGAAATTGCGCGTCGGAGATGCGCTAACGACTGAGCGCGCCCAAGGGCAGACACCCAGATGAAGAGAAAGCCGATCTTTTTTGCGCTTCTTTTCATGGCGATGCTGCATTCGACATCGGCGCAGACGTATCAAGAGGTGCCGGAATTAGCGGAGTTCTTCCAGGCGAGTGGCGCGACGGGGACGTTTGTTTTCCGGGATGGTAACGCGGATACGATCTTCGTCTCGAACGAGACACGGGCGAAGCAGCGGTTTACGCCGGCGTCGACGTTTAAGATCGCGAATTCGCTAATCGGGTTGGACGTGGGCGCAGTGAAGAGTGTTTACGAAGTGCTGCCGTACGGCGGCAAGCCGCAGCGCTTGAAGGCTTGGGAGCACGACATGAGTCTACGCGATGCCATCAAAGCGTCGAACGTGCCGATATTCCAGGAACTGGCGCGGCGGATCGGGCGGGAAAGGATGCGTGCTGGCGTGAGGAAACTCGGCTACGGCAATGAGGAGATTGGTGAGGTCGTGGATCGGTTCTGGTTAGACGGGCCGCTTGCAATTTCCGCGATCGAGCAGACCGAGTTCCTCAGTCGACTCATTGATCATAAGCTGCCAGTCAGCGCGAAAGCAGTCAGCGACGTGAAGGAAATCACGTTACTGGAGAAGACTGACGCTTACGAGTTGCATGGCAAAACCGGGTGGTATTGGCCCGAGCAAGGACAGCAGATCGGTTGGTGGGTCGGTTGGCTGAACCAGGAGGGCAAGTCCTATACTTTCGCACTGAACCTCGACATCATGAGCGATGCCGACGCCACGAAGCGAATCCCGATCGGCCGCGAATGCTTGAAAGCGCTCGGGAAACTCTAGAGTTTGCAACGCAAGGCACACCTTCAGATGATTAAGTTCCGCAACTCCTCCGGATTCCACCTGCAACTCACAATCCTGCTTATGGTCGCGGTGGTCTTCGGCTCCGTCTCCATGCACGCAGCGAGCACCGGCACAACTTACCTCGTTAACGCCACCGCGATCGACCCAGGCAGCGGCAAAGTCACTCCGAACGCGGTTATCAGGATCGAGGGCGATCGCATCACGGCCGTCGAGGAGGGGAGTGACGAGCTGCCGGGGAAGCGCGAGGACGTGATCGATGCCCGGGGTAAGTTTATCTTGCCGGGCTACATCGACGCGCATGTCCATTTCTTCCAATCGGGCGATCTCTACACCCGCCCTGATGTGGTCGATCTCAACAATGTTCGTCCTTACAAAGAAGAAGTCGCGTGGATCGAGCGCCACCGGCGCGACACCTTTGAGCGCTACATTCAGAGCGGAATCACGTCGGTGATTGATGTCGGCGGTCCGATGACGAACTTTCGTCTGCGGGAGCTGGCCATGTCGGTGGAAAAAGCGCCACGGCTGGCAGTCGCGGGGCCGTTGATCTCCAGCGTGTCCCGACCTCAGCTCGCACTCAAGGGAGATGGGCCGATCGTGAAGATCGACACGCCCGCGCAAGGCGTGCAGCTCGTGCAGAAACTGGCGAAGCAAAGGCCGGACTACATCAAGATTTGGTATGTCGTCGGCCCGGACAATCCGGTCGAAAAATTCCGGCCCGTCGTTCACGCCGTGATCGCGGAAAGCCATCGGCTCAAACTCCGCGTCGCGGTTCACGCCACCGAGCTAGAGACAGCGCGCGCCGCGGTGGCGGAAGGTGCGGATCTCCTCGTGCACAGCGTGACCGATCATGCCGTGGACGAACAATTCGTGACGCTAATGCGGGAGCGCGGCACAATTCTGTGTCCTACCCTGGTTGTCTTTGAGCGCTACGGGCGCACCTTTGCCGGAAAGCTCGAGCTCACCTCCCAGGAGCGAGCGTGGGGCAATCCCGAAGTGATCGCCTCGCTTGACGTGACAAAGTTGCCACCAGACAAAATCCCTGATCGGATCAAGGCCGCACTCGCCGATCCTGAGCTGGTTCTGGATCGCATCCGAAAAACATACGAGGTCGCGCTCGCGAACCTCAAGACACTGCACGAGGCGGGCGTCATCATCGCGACTGGGACCGACGCGGGAAACATCGGCACGATCCACGGTCCGGCGATCTTTCGCGAATTCCAGTTGATGCGCGAAGCTGGTCTCTCCCCGATGGAGATCCTCGCTTGCACGACGGCGAACGGCGCCAAGGCATTCGGAGGGGAGATGGGCCCGCGGCTGGGAGCGATCGCGCCGGGGAAAATGGCTGACCTTGTGATCTTGAACTCGAATCCGCTCGAAGACATCGCGCATGCCTCCGATTTCCAAGCCGTCATGAAGAGCGGTGAGCTCTATCCCGCGGCGTCGCTGGAGATCAATCCTTCGCCCGAGCGCTAACCCGCGCAGCGGAGCTACGTAAACGTCAGCACGATCTTCCCGAGGGTACGGTTCGATTCCAGGTGCAAGTGGGCGGCGCGAATTTCCTCCGGGGTGTACACGCACTCGATCACCGACCGGACGACACCGCGCGAAACAAGAGGCAGCACCTCAGCAGCAAACCGGCGCGTGGCTTCCGCTTTCTCTTCGGTGGAACGAGGGCGCAGCACCGTCCCGATGACAGTGGCCCGTTTCCGCATCAGCAGACCGATGTTGATCTCGGACTTCGGCCCAGCAGTGGTGCCGACGCAGATGAGGCGGCCTAGCGCAGCCAGTGCCTGCAAGTTCGCAGGAAAGTAGATGCCGCCGACCAGGTCGAGAATGACGTCAATGCCGTTGCCCTCCGTCCATTTCTCGACCGCTGGAATCAGCTCGTCCGGCGCCTCGCCCAGCGTGAGACCCTCGTGCAGGCCAAGATTGAGGCGGCCGAGTTCCTCCAGTTTCTCCGTCGAGCGCGAGGTGCCGTAAACCGTCGCACCCGCCGCACGCGCCAACTGCACGGCCGCGGTCCCGACGCCTGAGGCGACAGCGTGAATGAGGACGCGTTCGCCACTCTGAAGCCCCGCGCGCGTGAAGAGCGCGTCGTGCGCCGTGATGAAAACCTCAGGGATCGCGCCGGCCTGGACCCAATCCAGCTCGGTGGGGATGCGCGCAAGGTTGCTCTCCGGCACCACGACAAACTCCGCCTGCGCGCCGCCGCCCGTGATCCCGAAAACGCGATCGCCGATCTGCCAGCTCTGCACGGCTTCGCCGACCGCTTCGACTTCGCCGGCGAATTCGAGGCCCGGGATGTTCTCTGGGTAACCGGGCGGCGCGGGATATTTGCCGCGGCGTTGTATGAGGTCGGCGCGATTCAGTCCGGCCGTGTGGACACGCACGCGCACACGATCGATGGTCGGTGCCTGCGGTGTGGCCACTTCCTGGACGTCGATGCTCTCGACGCCTCCGGGAGAAGTGATGACAACCGCGCGCATGCCCAAGTATCGGCCCTTCGGCTGCCGTTGTCGCGCTCTGCCTCTGTGCGAGTTCTCCCACGGCGAAACTCCGGCGTTGTCTTCAGGAGCACGGGCGTGCCGACTGAATGAAGCGACGATGTATAGAACAGCGCGATAGCACTCCCACGCCAGCTGCGCCGCATCGAGGACTACGCCCCTTCGATTCCTTTCGCTTTTCCTCGGCGCGACGCGTCGCTCCGTTGATGGCTTACCAAAGGACTCGTCCGCGCCAAACTCTGGATGGCAGCCTGTTCTTACTCCGCTGCGATAGGCGTTAGCTGGTTCGCAACCAACTGCCAGCCGGCCGCACCCTTTACCCAGACAAGTATGCTGCTATATCGGCCACTTGCTTTTTTGCCGCTGTACTGGCCTTTGATAGTTACGCGGCTGGTCGTCACCGCAGCGTTTTCATAAACCCGCACCTTGATGTCCTCGTCCAGGTTGATAGAATCGAGCGAAGTTGCGCGGGATTTGAGGTTGGCCAGGCGCTGAGCTTTCGAAACTGTCTGCCCCCGCCGTTTGTGAAAGTGTAATCATCGGTCCAGATTTGCTCCAGCGTGGGGGCGTCACGATTGACCAATGCCGTGCGATACTTTTCCAGCGCCTGCCTGACTTCCTGCTCTGTCGCGCTCTCCGCACCTAGAACAGCCGATTGTTGTCCTTGGCAAATGAGCAGAGCCACTGTGAGCGCGGTGAGATAGATGATGTGTTTCATATGCAAACTTCTCCTACGGGTTTGAATGTATTGGCACGAGAAGACCAGTTGATCGGATCGTCGTGGTTTAGGGGAATGCAGCTCGACCGTCAAGCCACCACCGCATAGGACTGGAGTGCGCTCGAGCCCGCCGCTCCGACCATGCGCTACCAGCGCCAGTTCCCCGGCGAGCTCCTCCACTTCGATATTAAAAAGCTCGGCGCATTGTCCGCCCAAGCCACCGCTTCACCCACGATCGGCGCGACAGCTCGCGCGGCGCCGGCTGGGAATACGTCCATGTCTGCATCGATGATGCTTCCCGCCTCGCTTTCGCTCAGATCCTGCCCGACCAGCGCTACCCCAGCGCCATCCACCTTCCTCCAAAATGCGCTCGCTTACTTCGCTTCCCTCGGCATCAAAACCCAGCGTCTCATGAGCGACAACGGCTCGTGCTATCGCTCGCATCACTTCCGCACCGCAGTCTCCGCCACCTCGGCCTGCGCCACTCGTCCCCCGCCCCTACACTCCTCGCACTAATGGCAAAGCTGAGCGCTTCATCCAAACCTCTCTGCGCGAATGGGCTTACGCTCAAGTTTACTCTCATTCCACCCACCGCGCCGACTACCTCCAACCCTGGCTCCACCGCTACAACTGGCATCGCCCTCACTCCGCTCTCTTCCACCATCTACCCATCTCAAAACTCAACTTAACCGTGAACAACCTCTTGAGCCTCCACAGCTAGTTCGGACCGCCGACGGGGTCGCGCTCGGGAAGAGCTACTCGAAAAGAAACGTCAAACATGCCGATGACGCTCTTTTCAGTTTCCCATGTTTGAACGCGGCATCGGTTTCAGAACGAAGACAGCCGACTCGGTGCAAGCCAC
>JACDCM010000044.1 GCA_013817545.1 Gemmatimonadaceae bacterium
TTCTCCGTGTGTTAGCCTATGTGCCGGCCCCGATCCATGACCCATTGACACCCCGCATCAGACGATAGGAAGAATGATTAATCGCCAGACATGATGCAGGGACCCCTTGAGACGGCCGGTAGTCCGCGACAGCCTTGCGCTGTGCTTCAATGCCGAGACCCGATGCTCCCTGCTTCTGAGTGCTGACCCGCAGGTAACTGACGTAGCGACCATTTGCCATCTGTCCGACTCCCTTTTGAGGCACTGTAACATTTCCTTAAATGACCGTCCAAGCAAACGTAACGAAAAAAGAAGGAGCCGCAATGGAAAACCTTGGCGCAAATACACTGGCCCCTATTCAAGTCTGTGGGTGACCAGAGGACTCGCCGGTCAAGGTGCAGCACATGCGTTTGTGCATCGCTGTGCGACAGGTGTCCTAGTTTGCTGTGTAGTTTCTCCCCAGCCCGCGCGGCTGGGCGCTCCAGCGTATTGAGCGCTACGAGGACTACGGGGGGAATCCGCGCGGTCATACCCATGGGAGACCCGCTCATAAAATCGCGTCGGAATTCTGCGGCCCTGCCGTCGTCCAAGCTGCGAGGAATCAGGCGCTTTCAGAAGCCATCATTCCCGCACATCGCATTGCATAGCAACCTGCGTCGAACTGTGCGAAGTTTGGCCGCACCCTCTAGCAGCATGTCACAGTTGACCCCTAAACCTCACTATGCAAACGCTAGTCTTCGCAACCACGCTGACTGCTGTCACTGAAAAATTGAAATTACGTGAGATCCATGACGCCTTGGTTCCGATGTACGACCCCTCAATTCGGTCAACCAGTCCTCACCCTGCCTACAGTGATCGCTTATCGGAAGCTCTGCTTGCAGCTCACGCGGCTTTCCTCCGACTAGGGGTGGAAGAACAAGAAATTGCTCGCGTTTTTGGATTCGACAAACTGATCGGTTCCGCCACGACGGTTGCACAGTTCGTTTCAGACTTCAAGGCCAGCCCCAATTGGGCCTCTGCAGATGCCAACCACGGATTCTGGACTCTTTACTATGCAGCGCGCAGCGGCCTGAAGATTCGGGACGCAATCGACACGTTGGTAGTGCAGCCGAAGTTCGAGGGTGTGACTGAAGAATCAGAGGTAATCACATTCGAGCTTACCGACTACGGCGAGAACGGCGTCACACCAGAACGCTTTGCCTTGGTCGTAGCTGAAATTGGCGCCATTTACAACACCGTGAGTCAGGCGATTGGTGATGAAGGAACGACTGGGCCGCGCATTATTTTTGTTGATTCGGGAAGCGATTTTGCCATTGGGCTGCGGGGAGCGGCCAAGGTTATTACGGCGATCGCCGATGCGTTTGGCAAGGTTTTCAACGCGGTGAGGTATCGCGCTAATGAGCGATTCGAACGGAATCTTCAGAGTGCCGATGCAGGTCTAGACTTCAACGCGAGAATACGACAGAGAGTCGCTGCAAAGGAGATAGACGAGGAAACGGGGTCTCGATTTATTCGCTCCACCACTGCTCACATCGACAAACTGCTCGGCAATGGGGTCACTATCGAAGTTCCATACCCGGACATCCCGAGCCGTGATCGAGTCCTGCTGGCGATTCGCAATCAGCGATTGCTGGGAGCGGGAGATTCGCCAGAGGACTCAGAGTAACATGGTCCCGGATTGAGCACAGCAGTTCGAGTTTACTAGTTGCAGTTGAGTAAACGCTACAGTCGGGTAATCGTGGGAGTTGTTTTGATCTTGTAACGCTCATTCAATGCACCCGAAATGCGAGCTACCGGCGTTGAGTATGTCGCTCGCTGTGCTGTCTTCCTCTTGCGCTACGGCAATGGCTTGAAGGTTGGCAATGACTCCCTGCGTTCCGACAGCCATCCAGATTTCTCTTTCGCCATCAGACACGTTCGGGCATTTGTTGGGAAACACGCGCTCTAGCCATGTGACTAACGCGGGGTCGATATGTGGCGCCTTAGTGGGTTCGCTCATGTCGAGCTCGCAACTTCGTCGCTGAAACCGAAGTCGGCTGCTGGCCGAGTCCAGGCATCTGCTTTCTTCGTCACTTGGACACTGCGCATGTCGAGCGTGACCCCTGCGCCGACTGCACCAGTGCAATAGGGCACGATGAAATAACTAACGCGGATTGTGTCACCATGAGCGATTTCTAGTTTTGCGGGTTCCGGAAATTTTGACCACCTCGTTTCCGGAAATTCTGGCCACCTAGAATCTGCCGGTTCTCCGGTGCCATTACCCGCGGACACTGTCCGTTCTGCTTGACGGCGGTGCACTGACACCCTCTCGGCTAAGATTTACCGATCCCATCCTGGAGCGATGGACAGATGAGTACTACTACGGATGGTATGAGCGGGAGCTGCCGGACACGAAACGACCCCCGTCTGATGACCTTGCTTCCAGAATTGTGGAGCGTCTATCGGCGATTCTCTCTGAACTATCCTCTCCCGACGAGGAGGCTGACCCTCTAACGCGGCTGGATGAGCTCGATGGTCTAAGGGCGACCACCGTGCGACTAGAGCAAAGCCTCCTTCGAAATCTCGTTCTCGGAAAACGGCATTTTGCCCACTGCGCGATCTGCGGAGAAGAATTTTCAAGCGATCTTCTCGTCGTGGCGCACATCAAGAGGAGGGCAAGCTGCAGTGACATTGAGCGACGTGCCTACAAGAGCAACCTTATGACAGCCTGTGCATTTGGCTGCGATGACCTGTTCGAACGCGGATACATAGTCGTCAAGAAGGGTTTGCTGCAGGCTGGTCCAACAACATCAAAGAGCGGCGCCGTTAAGCGAAAAGTGGTCGCGCTTCAGGGACGTCACTGCTCGAAATGGAACGCCGGCAGCAAGAAGTTCTTCACGTGGCATCGGCTGAACGTTCAACGTCTGCGAAATCCCCAGCATTCTGGTTGATGCGGCCTCGCAACTGTTAGAAAGAAAGATCAACGCCAATCCAGTTCTAATAGATGGGGTCTCGTCACGCCTGTTCGCCTGTGTCTCGCGGAATGAAGCGTCGAAATTCAGTCGAGCTTAGTCTTCTGTTTCCGGTGACAGATTCCGGACGTACTTTTGTTGCGCCCTGATTTCCGAGGCATGTACGGCCTCGTGGCCGTCCAATCCAGGACGCAGCCTTCATAGCCTTACCGCTGTCGCACTCTGCAGCACGCGGCAACCCTGAACTCAGCGATTCAACGAGATGATCACCGGCGCTATCAAGAGCCAAATTGACCAGATCTGGAACGCGTTCTGGTCCGGCGGCATTTCCAACCCGCTCGAAGTTATCGAGCAGATCACCTACCTGCTTTTTCTGCGCCGGCTGGATGACCTACACACGCTGGAAGAAAACAAGTCGGCCAAGCTCAAGCAGCCGATGGCGCGCCGTGTCTTTGCGGAAGGCAACGATGGCATCGGCAAGGCGGGAGGACGCCCCTATCAGGACTTGCGCTGGTCGCGATTCAAGCACCTCGCGCCGGCGGAGATGTACACCGTTGTCGGCGAACACGTCTTTCCTTTCCTGCGCGCCTTAGGTGGCGACGATTCTACCTACTCGCACCATATGAAGGACGCGCGCTTTACCATCCCTACTCCGGCGCTCCTAGCCAAGGTGGTTGACCTGCTCGACGACGTGCCGATGGAGGACCGCGACACCAAGGGCGACCTATACGAGTACATGCTCGGCAAGATCGCGAGCGCTGGGCAGAACGGCCAGTTCCGCACGCCGCGCCACATCATCCGCCTGATGATTGAGATGACCGCGCCGCAGCCCACCGATCTCATCTGCGACCCGGCCTGCGGCACGGCGGGCTTCTTGGTTGCGGCGGGCGAGTACCTGCGCGAGCGCCACCCGAACATCCTCCACGACGCGAAGCTGCGCGAGCACTTCCACCACCGGATGTTCCACGGCTTCGACTTCGACAATACCATGCTCCGCATCGGCAGCATGAACATGCTACTGCACGGCGTGGAGAACCCCGACATCCGCTACCGCGACTCGCTGGCGCAGGACCACGCGGCCGACGAGGAGGCGTACACGCTGGTGCTCGCTAATCCGCCCTTCGCGGGCAGCCTCGACTATGAGAACACCGCGAAGGACCTGCTGCGGGTCGTCAAGACCAAGAAGACCGAGCTGCTTTTCCTTGCGCTCTTCATGCGGCTCTTGAAGCCCGGCGGCCGAGCGGCGGTGATAGTCCCTGCAGGCGTTCTAGAGTCTGACAGCGAAGCCCATCAAAACATCAGAAAGACGTTGATCGACGACAACCGCCTTGAGGCGGTGATTGCTTTGCCTCACTGGGTTTTCAAACCGTATGCGAGCGTGGCAACCGCCGTGCTCATCTTTGGCCGCGCGGGAACAACTGAATCTGTGTGGTTCTATCGAATCGAGAACGACGGGTTCAACGACGACGCAATGAAAACACCACGTCCCGGCAGTGAGCTCCCCGAAGTCCTATCCCTCTGGCAGAAAAGGGCGTCTTCATCGCGTGCGCCGCGGAAACGAAAATATCGCTGGGTCACACGGGAAGAGATCGTCGAGAATGACTACGATCTTTGTGAGCGTGTGTACCTGAGCGGTTACGAGTACCCGAGCGACGTTCCACTCTTTCACCTATCGGCCCTCTTTGATATCGACAAGGGAAAGAGCCCGGCCGCACTGGCGGAAGAAGGGGTGTATCCCTTCGTTACGTCGGCTGAAGAGCTGAAGCGGCATATCACCTACGATTTCGACGGTGAGGCGATCTGCATTCCAATCGTCTCCTCGACGGGTCACGGCCACGCGTCGATTAAGCGAATTCACTATATGACTGGTCAATTTGCAGCCGCTACCATCACGGCGGTCCTGATGAAAAAGACGGAACCGATGGCGGACGTCTATGTGCCGTATGTCTACTATTTCCTCCTCGCCCACAAAGATGACTTGCTCGTGCCCCTGATGCGAGGCGCTGCAAATGTGTCGCTAAGTCTGGACCGCCTGCGGGCACTTCGCGTTCCCCTACCCAAGCTCGAAGATCAGAAGCGCCACGTCCGGGAACTGGAGTTGATTGGCAAGGAGCTGGCGCACGCCAAAATGGCCGTCGACGAAGCCGAGACGGCGCTTGAGGATACTTTCAAGCGGTTTATTGACAAGATATGAATGGGGCCAGTCACAGTCAGTATTCCTTTATCGCTCTAGAGTGGCCCGCAACCTATGAGGCTGCAGCGAGAGCCGAGGCCGCCGTCCATGCCGACCCGCGAACCGCCTGCTTCTACGCACGGCGCGCACTCGAGCTGGCGATGGCGTGGGTCTACAAGCACGACGCCGCACTGAAACTCCCCTACCAGGACAACCTCTCCGCTCTAATCCACGAGCCGAGTTTCAAGCAAACGGCGGGCGAGGCGGTATTCAACAAGGCGCGAGTGATTAATACCCTCGGGAACCGCGCCGTCCATGGCCACCGCGCAATCCCCCCGGACGATGCGCTCGTGGCAGTGCGCGAGCTATTCCACGTTTGCTATTGGCTCGGCCGCACCTATGGTCGCATGGATCGTCCGGCGTCGGGGTTAGTCTTTGACGCGAACAATCTCCCGAAGCCGGTGCCTGCGCCGAAGCAAACGGCGGAGCAGTTGCAGCAGTTAGAGACCGCGCTCCGCGAGCGCGACGAGAAGCTCGAGGTAATCCTCGCCGATCGCATGTCGTTGGACGAGGAGCTGAAGAGGCTGCGCGCCGAGGTTGCTGCGGCCAAGCAGGCCGCCACCGCGCAACCGGACGCGCACGATTACTCGGAAGCGGAGACCCGCGACTACTTCATCGACCTGCTACTCAAGGAAGCGGGCTGGCCGCTCAATCAGACGCGCGACCGCGAGTTCGAAGTCGCCGGTATGCCAAACAACCAAGGCAAGGGCTTCGTGGACTACGTGCTCTGGGGCGACGACGGCAAACCGTTGGGGCTAGTCGAAGCCAAGCGGACGCGGCGTGATTCGCGAGTCGGCCAGCAGCAGGCGAAGCTCTACGCCGATTGCTTGGAGAAGCAGTTCGGACAGCGACCGGTGATCTTCTACTCCAACGGCTATGATCACTGGCTGTGGGACGACGTGAACTATCCGCCGCGCGCCGTGCAGGGCTTTTACAAGAAGGCGGAACTGGAACTGCTCATCCAGCGCCGCTCGAGCCGCAAGCCCCTCGCCACTTCCGAGATCAACACCGCGATTGTCGAGCGATACTACCAGTGGCGCGCAATCCGCCGAATCTCCGAGGCGTTTGAGCGCGACCATGACCGCAAGGCACTGCTCGTGCAAGCGACTGGGGCCGGGAAGACACGTACCGTAATCGCGCTTGCCGATCTGCTGGCGCGCTGCAACTGGGCCAAACGTGTTCTGTTCTTGGCAGACCGCGTGGCGCTCGTCAGGCAGGCGGTGAATGCGTTCAAGCTGCACCTGCCCGACTCGTCACCGGTGAACCTTGTGATGGATAAGGACGCGGACGGACGCGTATTCGTCTCGACCTATCCGACGATGATGGGACTCATCGACGAGACGCGCGCTGGACAACGCCGCTTCGGCGTCGGCCACTTCGACCTCGTTATCATCGACGAGGCGCACCGCTCGGTGTTCCAGAAGTACCGGGCCATCTTCGATTACTTCGACTCACTTCTGGTGGGCCTCACCGCGACGCCAAAGGACGAGGTGGACCGCAACACCTATAGCCTGTTCGACTTGGAAGATGGCGTGCCGACCGACGCCTACTCGCTGGAGGAAGCAGTGCGAGACGGTTTTCTAGTTCCGCCGAAGGCCGTGTCGGTGCCGCTCAAGTTTCAGCGCGACGGCATCAAGTACGACGAGTTGTCTGAAGAGGACAAGGATCAGTGGGACGCGCTGGAGTGGGACGAGGATGGCATCGTGCCCGACCGCGTGGAGGCCGAGGCCGTCAATAAGTGGCTGTTCAACAAGGACACGGTGGACAAAGTGCTCGCGCACGTGATGACCCGTGGCATCACCGTGGCAGGCGGCGACCGGCTTGGGAAAACGATTCTGTTCGCCAAGAACCAGGCCCATGCCGACTTTATCGCCGAGCGCTTTAACGCCAACTACCCGCACTACAAGGGCGAGTTCGCGCGCGTAATCACCTTCAAGACCGAGTACGCGCAAAGCCTCATCGAGAGCTTCTCGAATAAAGAGAAGTCGCCCCACATCGCTCTCTCGGTGGACCTGCTTGACACGGGGATCGACATCCCCGAGGTCGTGAATCTGGTGTTCTTCAAGCTCGTGCGCTCCAAGACCAAGTTCTGGCAGATGGTAGGGCGCGGAACTCGATTGAGTCCTGACTTGTTCGGACCCGGGCAAGACAAGGAGGGTTTTTACCTGTTCGACTACTGCCAGAATCTCGAATACTTCAGCGAGAGCCCGGAGACTACCGACGGTGCGCTGGGCCAGTCATTGGGCAAGCGACTATTCACAGGACGGCTGGAACTGATCGGGGAGCTGGACAAGCGAAGCGATGCTACTCTTAGCGGTGCTCTGGTCAAGGAGCCTGCAGCAACGTACGGAGATCCAAAGACCGAAACAGAGGTGCGTCGTGCTACCAGTGTGGCGCTGCATACGGAGGTCGCCGCGATGAATCTGGATAACTTTGTCGTGCGGCCAAAGCGCCGCGTTGTAGAGAAGTACGCGAGGTCCGAGGCGTGGACGACGCTCTCTCCCGAAGCGCTGACGGAGCTTGCACACGAGGTGGCAGGTCTTCCCGCCGAACTTGACGCAGAGCCCGAGGAGGCGAAGCGGTTCGATCTGCTCATGCTGAACCTGCAGTTAGCTCGGCTGCGCTCGGAACCGGGATTCGAGCGGCTGCGTGATCAAGTGAAGGCGATTGCGGGTTTACTCGAAGAGAAGTCAACGATTCCAATGGTTCGTGAGCAGATGGCTTTGATCGAGGAAGTGCAGACCGACGAGTGGTGGCAGGACGTGACGGTTCCCATGCTCGAGGTAGTGCGACGCCGCCTGCGCGACTTGGTCAGACTGATCGACAAGAAGAAGCGCAAGCCGATTTATACCGACTTCGAAGATGAGATGGGTACCGAGACGGGCGTGCTGCTGCCCGGGTTCGGGGAAGGAACCGACTTCGCGAAGTTCCGCGCCAAGGCGCAGGCTTACCTTCGCGCGCATCAGGATCACATCACAATTCAGAAGCTCAGGATGAACAAACCCCTGACCGTGACTGACTTGGCTGAGCTGGAACGCATCTTGGCGGAAAGTGGAGTGGGTGCGCCTGAGGACATCGCACGCGCGAAGTTAGAATCGCATGGACTCGGGCTTTTCGTACGGTCGCTTGTTGGCATGGACCGCGAAGCTGCGAAGGAAGCGCTGGCGGTGTTCCTCACCGGCAAAACGCTTGGCGCGAACCAGATCGAGTTTGTGAACCTGATCGTGAACCACCTGACGGAGCATGGCGCGATGGAGGCGGCGCGGCTCTATGAGTCGCCGTTCACGGACTTGACTCCACACGGACCGGACGCGCTTTTCACGTCGGCGCAGGTCGATGAGCTCCTCACAGTGCTCGCTGGTGTGCGGGCCACGGCGCTTGCGGCGTAATGCGAGCTGCGTTGCGCAGGATCTGAGGACGAGCAAACCATTCAGCCGGATGGCAGATTAACGATCGGTTGGATGACTGACAGCCACTCTAAAGGCCGTAAAATATTTCACTCCGGGGCGACTCAATGAAACTTTCGGAACGTGCGTGGCAGGCATGGCCTGTCTTGGCGCTCGCAGCGGGCAATCGTCAGATCATCACCTACGAGATCTTGGCAAAGCTGACGGGGATGCACGCGGCCGGGTTGGGTTCAGTGCTGGAGCAGATTCAATCCTACTGTCTGCTAAATGACCTTCCGCCTCTTACAGCGCTCGTCGTAAACAAAGGAACCGGCCTACCCAGCGAGGGTTTCGTCGCGACGAAGAATGTGCCGCGAGCGTTCGCCGACGTGTTCGAACACGACTGGCTATCGACTCCTTGTCCTTCTCCCGATGACTTGGCGGAAGCAACTCGGATACATCCGTCGAACGGGATCGTTCCGATCGCACCTTTTGACCCTGATGTCGCACAGCACGAGTAGTCAATGACCATTCCTTCGCACGAAGATGCGATGCTTCCAGTTCTGAGCACGCTCGCTGATGGGGCTGAACGCCATCGACGAGCGCTCGCCGATGTCATGGCGGACCATTTTCGCCTCACCCCGGAGGAGCGAGCACAGCTTCTACCAAGTGGCAAGGCACCTGTGATCCGTTCGCGCACCGGATGGGCGCTGTCTTACATGAAACAGGCGGGTCTGGTAAGCACGCCACGTCGCGGCTGGTATCAGATAACTCCCCAAGGTGAGCAAGTGCTCGCCGCGTCACCTAGCAGCATCGACAATGACTTCCTTATGCGCTTCGAGGGATTTAGGGACTTTAGGAGTCGTTCCCGTAATGAGAGCGGATCGGGCGAGGTGGGTGACGAGGTCGACAGCGCCCCTGAGACTCTTCCGAAGCAGGCGGTACCTCCGGATGAAGCGCTCGATAGTGCCTACGTCCGTCTGAGAACTGCCGTGGAGGCGGAGCTTGTTGACACGATCAAGAATGTCTCACCACGCTTTTTCGAAGAGCTTGTGATTGATCTACTGGTCCGCATGGGCTACGGCGGTAACCGTGCTGAAGCCGCGCGTGCCATCGGTCGTTCTGGTGACGGTGGCATTGACGGCGTAATTGACGAAGATCGGCTTGGGCTCGACTCGATCTACGTTCAGGCCAAGCGATGGGAGGCGTCGATTGGTCGTCCGGAGATCCAGAAGTTTGCGGGTGCGTTGCAGGGTCAGCGCGCTACGAAGGGCATCTTCATCACCACCTCCACATTCACGCGTGAGGCTGACGAGTACGCTCAGCGGATTGGGTCCCGGATTGTTCTCATAGACGGACGACGACTAGCCTCCCTCATGTTTGAGCACGACGTTGGTGTCTCTCCCAAGCGCACATACATCGTGAAGGACGTCGATGGTGATTACTTCGAAGAGTCGTAGTACCCTTATCAAAGCGGCGACGTTTCAGCTGAGACTTTCCATCGGATGCGGCTTCCTTACTTCGACCTTTTATGGATTCACGTCTAAAAGCTGAAAGACTCTGCCCTTCAGTAGGCCGAGGCCAAGCAGAATGTGGCTACACCAGTCAGCTACATCAGCGGCGTCTATTGTTGTGTCGCTGAAGGCGTCGCCTATTCTCGGAAGCAATGTGTCTTGTGAAAATCCAAGGACGTGCTCGATCGTAGTTCCGTGGACTAGCAGCGACCCGCGCTGATACGATTGATAGGCAAATCCTAATCGCTGACCGGTGAGGCGCTTCCTTATGGTTTGCTCGGTCTCATTGAACAGCTCAAAGAAGGTTATTGAGCGAGGCCTTGCCTTCTCGGTGCACGTCTTGATGCGAAGCCGCCAGTCGGCAATGGCGCTGGATTCGAGCCAGGATGTAATTCGAGTCAGCCCTTCTCGAATACCCTTTTCGTGCTTCTTGCGATCGAGAGCGACTTCGGCGTCGCTCAAGATTTCAATGGGGCCGTAAAATAGTTCGTGCATCCGCTTGGCTGTCGGATCGCGGAGGATGGCCCGCCTTGAGTCTTCTTCCCATACGTCATTGAGTCTGTTCTTGTCACAAAGAAACCTGTAGTAGTCCGCATCTGAGTAGAGGCACCATGCGGCATAGGCATTCAGTCTGTCGACGGCTTCGTGCCAATACCGGTCCTTTGCAGCAGAACTTAGCTGAACCCGGGTGGAAGCCTTCGAGTTCTCCCCGATAGTTGTTACGACGGGATCCAATATCACCTGAATCTGAAGAGCTTGTTCCATGCAGATGCGCGCGAGTATCCCACATGCCAACCCCACTTCTGCGTCGAGAGCCGCGCGTGTTGCGTTCAGCGCTTCAAAAACTCGCGTCCAATGAGTGAGCCACGCGATCTTCGCAAATGAAGCGGGGGTGGACTGCAGATCGTCCAAAAGCGTGGCTGCCCTCAGCTGCTGCAGGGCGATGAGCTTAGTAGAGCCCTCAAGCCCGTCGAGTGATTTCTCCCCGCGGTCCTTGACCGCTGGAAATTGTGGTATCCACAGCGTGATATTCTCAAGTGGATTCTTATGCGGCACGGAAGGAGTCTTCATTTTCGTAGCGGTGGGATAATCTCGATGCGATGCCTACCACAGTGACACTAGTAATCACGGCCCCAAATGACCTCGGCTTATAGCCTAATCCGGCACAACTCAGGTCCAGATCTTCTTTTGCCTGCTGCCAAGTCGGGACGGGTCCGTCGGTTTACCATAATTACTGTAACACCCATCCCCGACATAAAAGTCGCAGGCAGTCCACCTCGCTGACATGCCTCGTCAAGGCCAGTTCACCGACTCGGGAGCGCAGATCGGCTGAAAACAGGTTGCGGCTCAAGAGTACGTCAGCAATCGAACGGTCCGAGGAACTGTCCAACTCATCGGCCATCACCCACAGAGATCGATGGTCGCCTACGAGCATCTGTCGCCTGAGACTGGCGATGCCACCACCCGGCGAGTACGCACGTTCAAGAGCCTGACTCGCGAGCAGTCGCAGGCACTTGGACATCTCCGAATGAGCAGCGGACACTTATGCTCTCTCCATCTTCTCTGCCTCCTGCTGTCCGTGCTGACTCTCGCTCCGAAGAGAAATAGCACGCGCCCGGCGACACGGCCATTAAGATCTGGCCCGCTGTCGAAGAGTTTCCTCGACGACCCGGCCGGCTTCCCAATAAACGTTCAGTGCCTTTGCCAGCGCCATTTCACCCATAGCGCTGAGAGGGAATCTCGAGCGAAATCCTCTCGCGCTTTAGATACGTCCTTCAGCATATCACAACCCTCCGAAAAAAAGCATGTCGCACTACCCTTGAACCGCGTGGAATTGTGGATCAGAGATCCGAGATCGGAGCGAGCAATAGTTGCCGCGCAGCGAGTACTTTGCGTAGTAGCTCTGGATCGACCCTTTCCTCGTTGGGCGATGCTATCTCTTGGACAATCCTGTCTTCACCGGCGGTGAAGGGGGTGACGTCCTCGATCACATACTCCAACTCCTGATCTCCAAAATATTCGGCGTCTGAAGATTGGGTCGGAAGCCCTAGAGACTCCAGCATTCTGGCTTGCACCTCGCGCATTTCAAGTTCTGGGAGCACGATCACGCCTGAAGGCCGGTCAGTTGCGTCGAGGGTAAACGAAGTTCCCAATCCGTAACGTCCAAGCATGTCGAGCGCCCTCAATCTCACGTCGGGCGTGCCGGTGTCTGCCAGCTCGGCGAGCATTGGCACACGCTCAGCAAAAGCTTCTCTACACGCCGCACGCACTGCATCCGGTGGTCGGCCGGCATTCGGTGCACCAGCCCTTGGACCGCGGCCCCGGCGAGGGTCGTCTCCTTTCTTGAAAGGCGTCAACCCCATGGGCACTCGGTTTGCAAGCTCTCCGTCTGACATTTTGTTTTCCTCTTCCGTAGTAGAAGCTCGTCTTCGGGAATCATGCTCTTCGTGGCAAATCAGCGCCTTTTCATGCACCTGGCTGAAGCGCAGCCCGCTCCACGGGTTCGTACTCCTCTATTTGAAGCTCGAACTTGGTGGGTGCCGGGTGAACGACAGGCACTGCCGTACACGCCACGTCCGTCACATCCGTCACATCCGTCACATCCGTCACATCCGTCACATCAACGGGGTCGGTCGGGTCGGTCGCGTCGGTGAGGTCGGCCAGGTCGGTCAGGTCGGTCAGGTCGATCGCCGCGGTGAAATCAGGCCTGGCGGTGGGATGCAACGTCCCATGTGACGGATGTGACGGATTTTGCAGAACAGGCCCGAGGTACGCGTCAAACGCCGGTGTCAGTTCATGCAATTTGTAACCACGCCGCTGCGGATCCGCCTCATGACTGCCTTCTCGTACCTGTTTTGGCTTGATCTCAAATCGGGCGAAGATCTTCGCCATCGCGGTGGGAGTCAGTGGCTGACCGTTCCGAGATTCCGGCCACGGCCGATGTTCGAGTTTCACCAGCTCTTCGACAATCGTCGCACTGAACAGCACCGCCGGATTCCCGCGGGTCCTGAAGACCTCTCGCACGTCCTCCAGCAAGAGCAGGGCAGCATCGCTTTCGTCGCCAGCTGCACCGCAAAGAGTCTCAGCCGCGAGGCGTGCTCGCCTGGGCCAGTCGCCTTCGGCAATTTCAGCTATCGCGAACAGCGGACGCCAAACGTCGGCCTGCCGCGCCCCAAGAGAGCCGAGCATCGCCGGGTCGATCTCGCAAAGGCGCTTGCGTTCATCTATCGCCCACCGAGCAAGCCGCCGCCGAACTGGCTCGCACTCGGTAGCGATGCGGTCCCCCCGAATCGACAAGCCGCGCAGGCGGATTGAGTTTCAACGCCATCGCTCTGCTGCGGGCGATCCCAGGGCAGGAATCCACTTCCCGGACATGACCCGGGATCCTCCCTTCGGAAAAGATCCGCCAGCGCGAGGTGGTCGAGGACCACCCCCAGCTGCGAATCGCAGACATCGTGTTGTCGTGCGGGCTTCGCGCCACAGCTTCCAAGTCTCGGGGCGTCCTGACCCTGTTGAGGTGTGGCCATTGCTGATGCCGGCTCAGGCCCGTAATCTGCGATGCGCGATCAGGAGGACATCGCGTGGGTGGTACCGCAGGTCATGCGGAACCTTTGCTGAGGTGTCCGTCGTGCCGTCCCGGGCGTTGAATGGGCTTGCATTTGTAGCCCAGATGAGGTACATTGGGGTCGTCCCGGTGTCGGAGCCACAATGTCCAAAAGTGCGACTGTTCGGGCCCGCGTCGATCCGCAGTTGAAGCAGCGGGCGGAAGCCATGCTGGACGAAATGGGGTTGTCCGCCACGGCGGCCATCACGCTTTTTTACCACCAGATCATCCAGCGTCGAGCGCTTCCGTTCGAGGTTCGGCTGCCGAACGCTGCGACCCGGCGTGCCATGCAGACGGCCCGTTCTGGCCTCGGCATTGTCGCGGCTGACTCGGTGGACGAGTTGCTGGCGGAGCTGGATGCTCCGAAGGCGGCGCGATCTGCGAAGCGGAAGGCTCGGAGCGCGCGGGCTGCGGCGCGACGGGCCACGTGGCCCGGCAGACAGCTGCGGCTCGATCAGGAGGGCAACAACGACCCAGCAGCCCTATCTGGTTCCGACCGCATTGCCGCGGTTGCGCTTGTCTCGGAACAAGCCTTCGCTATCGCAGGCGGTCGGGCATCATCTGAACTGCACTCAATGGTTCGGCCCTCGACGCAAGCGTCCCGGCCATCATCTACGGTTTCATCGACTCGGCCGCAGACCGGCGCGCGACGCTAGCGGGTCGTGCGTCAGAGTAACGATGCACTCGCGGACGATTTCCGCGACTTTATTGAGTGTCTGAACGCTCACGCAGTGGTTTTCGTTCTGGTTGGCGGTTATGCGATGGGCTGGCATGGCGTCGTACGAGCGACAGGGGACATCGACTTTCTCTACCAGCGGATTAAAGAAAATGTCGAGCATCTCTGTGCCGCGCTGCGGGAGTTTGGTGCGCCGGAGGATTTCATTGATCCCGAGTTCCTCCTGTCGTCCAATGCCGTCACCCAGATCGGCAATGAACCGTTGCGTATCGATCTGCTTGGCGACATTACCGGCGTTACGTTTGCTGACGTCCATGCGGGGGCCGATGAAATCGAGCTGAACGGGAATCACCTGCTCGTCATCGGAATCGAGGGACTAAGGGCGAATAAGGCCGCCACCCACCGCGCGAAGGATAAGGACGATCTTCGTCGCCTCGCACGGGCAGTTACCGCCTCGACTAAACGCCCGGCGGGCTCGAAGAAGCGAGCGGCGAGGTCGAGCGTCGCGAAGCCCCTTGCGCCGCCCGGGAAAAAGAAATAGGCGGCGTTCCAACTCATCCTCAGCGTGGCTGGCGACACAAGGTGTACCCTGCCCGCTCAGCGAACGACAAGCCGGAACGCGTTCAAGCTCCGTCTTTGAATCTGGTGCGCTTTTGAATCTGGTGCGCTTGACCCGGCCGACGACGCTGACCATGTTGACGCGCCCGACTCCCCTCACTGCAACAGCCGATTCCACCTGTGCTCCCGATCGAGCGATTGAGAAATGCCCTCAGTGGCCTGTATACCGTGGACCGGGAACTCGGCCGCGGTGGCATGGCGACCGTGTATCTGGCGCAGGACTCGAAGCACGATCGGACCGTCGCCCTCAAGGTCCTTCATCCGGAGCTCGCCAGCTCGCTCGGACCGGATCGCTTTCTCCGCGAGATAAAGCTCGCCGCACGGCTCAATCATCCGCACATCCTGCCGTTGTTCGACTCGGGAGCGGCCGACGGCTTTCTCTACTACGTGATGCCTTACGTTGAAGGAGAGTCCCTCCGCGAGCGGCTGGACAGGCAGAAACAGCTCCCGGTGGACGAGGCGGTGCACCACACGAACGCGATCGCATCCGCACTCGACTATGCCCACCGGCAGGGAATCATCCATCGTGACATAAAGCCCGAGAACGTGATGCTCTACGAGGGAGAAGCGATGGTGATGGATTTCGGCATCGCCAAGGCGCTGAGCGCGGCGGATAGCGACACCCTCACGCTGACGGGAATGATGATCGGCACTCCTGCGTACGTGAGCCCGGAGCAGGCCGCGGGGGCGAACGATCTCGACGGCCGAAGTGATCAGTACTCGCTGGCATGCATGCTGTACGAGATGCTCACCGGCGAGCGGCCGTTCAGCGGGCCGACGCCGCAGGCGGTGATGTCGAAGCGGTTCACCGAGCCGCCGAAGCCGGTCCGGACAATTCGCCCGAACATCCCCGAGAACCTCGAGCGCGTCATCACCAAGGCGCTATCGACCGACTTGGCCGGCCGGTACAGGAGTGCGGCGATGTTCGGACAGGCGCTCATCTCCGGCAACGTCTCGACTCCGACGGATACCGCGACCGTTCCTCAGCATGCCGTATCGGCGGCGAAGTCCGTGGCCGTGCTTCCATTCGTGAACATGAGCAACGATCCCGACAACGAGTATTTCGCGGACGGGATGGCCGAGGAGATCATCAATGCGCTGTCGAGGATCCAGTCGCTGCGGGTCGCGTCGAGGATGGTGTCGTTCGCGCTCAAGGGAAAGAACGAGGACATCGCGGAAGTCGGGCGAAAGCTGCACGTATCGACGGTGCTCGACGGGACCGTGCGCAGGATCGGAAACCGCCTGCGGATCACCACTCAGCTCGTGAACGTCGCCGACGGCTATCAGCTCTGGACAGAGCGATACGACCGGGAGATGGAGGACGTGTTCGCGATCCAGGACGATATCTCGCAGGCGATCGTCAAGGCGCTGCGCGTGATCCTGACCGAAGGAGAGAAAAAGGCAATCGGAAAAGGCCGGGTCACCAACGTGCAGGCATACGAC
>JACDCM010000306.1 GCA_013817545.1 Gemmatimonadaceae bacterium
GTATCAGGATGTACGGTCCGCGCAGGTGACACCGGCTTCGAACGCCAGCCAGAGAACGATCGTTTGCCTGTACGACGCCGAAAGCAGAGTGCGCGCGGCGGTCGTACTCCGGACCATCGCGATGCTTGCTCCACTGCATCCCGACCTGGGCCTGGTGATGGTGGGCCCCGGTTCGGACAGTGAAGACCTTCAAATGCACGCGGCCGCGCTCGGAATCACCAATCGAATCAGCTTTCTCGGCGAACGGGATGACTATCTGGGTCTCGTCCGTGCGGCCGAGCTTGGCTGGGTAGTGAGTTCGGGCGACGATGCTGTGTATGCTTATCTGGATCTCCTGGCACTGCGCGTTCCGGTGCTCGCAGTTCGCGACGCGATCGCGCAGCGGTATGTCGCGAACGGCATTACGGGCTTGCTGCTTGCTCCCGGGGACACGGCCAGTACGGCAGCCGCGCTCGCGCGCCTTCTTGCGCACGACGACCAGCGCGAGGCGATGGGAAACGCCGCACGCGTGCGGGTCTCTCGCGAGTTCACGCTCGGTGCCCTGGTAGATGGATTCGAGCGCGCGGCAACCGCTGCCGGCGATCGTTCGGCGTAGCGGAAGTAGGAACGCATGCGCGTTTCAGTTGCCCATCGGGCCGAATACCTGGGATTGCGTTTGCTGGTTCGCGCCCTGGGCCTGGTAAGCTTTTCCCGCGCCGCAAACTTTGGCGCACGCTTCGCGACGCTTGGCTATCGCCCACTGGGGGTGCGGCGGAGCGTTGTGGAGCTTCAGATAAAGGCAGCTTTCCCCGAGTATGGGGAGCAGGAAGTCGCACGCGTCGCCCGCGGGGCGTACGAACATCTAGGGCGGGTCGCTGCTGAGTCGACACTGCTGCCGGCATTGGGAAGGGAAGGGATACTGGAACTCTTTGAGGGTGCGGATGGCTGGCACTACATGGACCAGGCAATGCGCGCCGGACGGGGGCTTATTCTCGTTGGCGGCCACATCGGCAATTGGGAAGCAGCAGGCGCATACATCGCGGCCCGTGGCGTTCCGATCGATGTTGTCGCTCGGCGGATGAGTAACCCGCTTTTTGACCAGTACTTGAACGAGACGCGGGAGCGCATGGGGATGACGGTCATCTATGATCGGGAGGCAGTCCGGCGAACAGCGCGATCCGTGCAGAAAGGCCGCGCGGTCGCTTTCCTCGCAGATCAGGGAGTGAAGCACCTCGCGTCCACCTACGTCCCCTTCTTTGGGCGGCCGGCGAAGACTCCGCGCGGCCCTGCCGTCTTCGCACTTCGCTGGGACATTCCAATAATTTTTGGCGCCGCGATCAGGCAGACCAGCGGGAAATATCGGCTTGTCCTGGAAGCTGTTCCTGTCGAACGGACAGGAAACAGGGATGCTGATGTGGATCGCGTGGTTGAACGATTCACCGAAATCCTGGAGCGATACGTCCGACAGACGCCTGAACAGTACTTCTGGCATCACCGGCGCTGGCGGCGTCAGGAAAAACCAAAAAAACCGGAACAGGTTGGAACCACGTGATCGCGATCCTATGGCATCGATTGCGACGCGACAACCGCGCGACCGTCGGCTTGGCAGTCGTGGTCCTTCTGGTGGCCGCTGCAATTCTGGCTCCCTTGATCGCCCGCTACGATCCCACTGCCATAGAGCTCGTGAATCAGCTCGCTGCCCCGTCCTCCAGCCATTGGATGGGCACCGATTACCAGGGTCGTGACGTCTGGTCCCGTCTGGTGTTCGGCGCGCGTATTTCACTCACTGTCGGTCTCGTGTCCCAGGGAATTGCCCTGTTTCTCGGGGTAAGCCTCGGTCTGGTTTCGGGCTACTATGGTAAATGGGTAGACGACGTCATCATGCGTCTGGCTGATGTGACCCTCGCATTTCCCACTCTTCTGCTGCTCATCGCCATGGTGGCAGCGCTGCAACCGTCTCTCGGCGTTGTGTTCGCGACCATAGGTCTTGTTGGGTGGGCGGGAATGGCGCGTCTCGTTCGTGGTCAGGTGCTTGTCGTTCGGCATCTCGAGTTCGTGCAGGCTGCGCGCGCGCTCGGCGTTCGCGACAGGCGCATCATTGTAAGGCACGTGCTTCCGAATGTCATTGCTCCGGTAGTGATAGCAGCGACGCTCGGAATGGCGGGCGCGATCATGGCGGAAGCAGCACTTTCTTTCCTGGGGCTCGGCGTGCAGCCGCCGACTCCGAGTTGGGGATCCATGATCGCTGACGGGCGAGATCTCAATCAGCTTCGCACCGCGCCATGGACGTCAGTCTTCCCCGGTCTCGCTATCGGAGCGGCGGTGCTCGGCTTCAATCTTCTGGGGGACGCCTTGCGCGATGCGCTGGATCCGAAGCATCTGCTCGCCGTCACGGTGAACGCCGAGGCAAGGAAAGCAGCGTGAGCTACGACGTCATGGATCTCAGGGAGCGCGAGTTCCCCTGGGCGGCGCGGGGCGATGCCATATACCTCAATAACGCGTCCACTGGTCCGCTTCCTGTTCGCACGGTCGGCGCACAGGCTTCGTTTACCGCTCTGCGTGCGGAGCCTTTTCGCATGAGCGACGAGCTGCAATTCGGCACGATAAGCCATTCGCGCAATCTTGTCGCAAGACTGATCGGCGCGTCGCCTGACGAGATCGCCCTCATGGTGAACACCACCTATGGCATCAACGTCGCGGCGCGCGCTCTCCCGCTCGGAAGGGGTGACACGGTGTTGACGTTCGACCGGGAATTCCCGGCGAACATCTATCCTTGGATGGCTCTGGCTCCGATTGGCGTTACGCTGGAGCGCATCCCCTGCCGTGACGGTCTGGCCGACGAGGAGGCTCTGCTACTGGCGCTGGATAAACCTGGCGTGAAAGCCGTGACGGTGAGCTGGGTTTCGTTTGCAACCGGCTATCGAGTCGATCTTGCGAGGATCGGGCGCGCGTGCCGGGAACGCGGCATCTATTTCATCGTTGATGCCATGCAGGGTCTTGGTGCACTGACACTCGACGTGCGGGAATGCTTCGTGGACGTGCTCGCCTGCGGTGGCCAGAAGTGGCTGCTTTCGCCCTGGGGAACCGGGTTCGTCTACGTGCGAAGCGAGCTGGTAACTGCCTTGGAGCCGAGCTCGGTCGGATGGCTCGCGATGCGCGGCTCGGAAGACTTCACGCGTCTGGTCGATTATGACTTCACGTACTGGGACGACGCGCGCCGGTTCGAAGTAATCACGCTCCCATTTCAGGATTTCGCGGGGCTGAATGCCAGCCTGGAGTTGCTGCTGGAATTGGGACCAAAACGAGTGGAGGCGCACGTTGCAGGACTGGTCGACATGGCGGTAGAGTGGTCGCGCAACCGCGCCGCCGTGAAGCTCGTTACGCCAGCGGAACCGGAACGGCGCGCAGGAATCGTGGCGCTTGCGCCATCCGATCCTCGAGTAGCATCAGAGAAACTCAAGCGAGCGAGAATCTCGCACTCGTTGCGGGAAGGAGCGATACGCTTGTCACCGCACTGCTATAACACCGACGCTGAGATGGAAGAAGCCTTGGAGGTTTTGGGCCGCGAATAGCCAATCGCTGTTGTGCGCCGGTGTGGGACGCGCAAAAGCCGGTGAAGTCCGTTGGCTAACGTGGAGGACGCGGGGATCGCGCAGTTCCCAAAAGAAACTTCTTTCACAGGATAAAAAGGATAAAAACAGGATGGTACGGTGGCAAATGAGAAATCTCATCTCGACGTTCCCTGGAAGTCGAGCGTCCCCAAATATCAATCATCGACTTCCGCGACGCATCCCGCGGCTTCTTTTTAACTTCCTGTCGGGCCGTTTTCCGGCCCTCTGCCGTTTTAGATGCAGCCGTCTTGATGCGTCGGGCACCAGTTCACCCGCGTCTCACCGCCACCAGGCAATATTCGCGCGTGCCTTTTCGAAGAAGCAAGTGGCCTCCCTCGAGCAACGAATCGAGCGGTATCGTGCGGTCTGAGGACGCGAGCCTCGCTCCATTTGCATACAAGCCGCCTTGCTCCAACAGTCGGCGTCCTGCTCCTTTCGATGCGATTAAACGAGCGGCAATGAACAGATCCAGCGCATCGAGCGCTCCGTCTGTCGTGGCAACAACTTCGACGAATGGAATCTCGCTCCCCAGCGCAACGAGAGCCGCTTCGGAAAGCGTTCGAGCGTCAGCGCCCCCAAAGAGCAAGTCTGACATTTCCTCGCACACCCGTGCCGCGGCGGCGCCGTGCACTCTGGTGGTCACTTCTTTCGCCAATACTCGCTGCGCCTCGCGGCGCTCTGGCTGCTCCGCCACTTCCTTGTCCCACGCTTCAATTTCGGTGCGTGGAAGCAACGTGAAGAATCGCTGGTATCGTCCCACGTCCCGATCGTCAGCGTTAATCCAGAACTGGTAGAACTTGTACGACGACGTGAGTGACGCGTCGAGCCACACCGCGCCTGCCTCCGTTTTCCCAAACTTGGTTCCCGATGCGGTAGTGACCAGCGGCAGCGTGAGCGCATGCGCGTCTCCTCCGTCCGAGCGGCGTATCAGCTCCATCCCAGCGGTAATATTTCCCCACTGGTCACTCCCGCCAATCTGGAGCGTGGCTCCCTCACGACGGTACAATTCCAGATAGTCGTACGCCTGGAGCAGCATGTAGGAGAACTCGGTATACGAGATCCCTTCTTCCAACCGAGTTTTGACGCTTTCCTTCGCCATCATGTAGTTGACGGTGAAGTGCTTCCCCACATCCCGCATGAAATCGACGGCGCGAAGCCTGGTTAGCCAGTCAGCATTGTCTCGCATTCGCGCCGCACTGGGCCCGGAAAAGTCGAGAAATCGCTCTAGCTGGCTACGCAGCAAGGCCGCATTGGCCGACACCGTTTCGGTGCTGGCGAGGGGCCGCTCAGAGGCCTTGCCGCTCGGATCACCGATCAGGCCCGTACCACCGCCGACAAGCGCAATTGGCCGGTGCCCGGCGCGTTGCAAATGCACCAGGCCCATGATGGGCACAAGATTGCCCACGTGCAGGCTGGGCGCGGTCGGATCAAAGCCGCAGTACGCGCTCACTGCCCCACGCTCGAGCATCTCGGGCAGTCCTTCGGTGTGCTGCGCTATGAGTTGGCGCCAAGCAAGCTCCTCGAGCGGGGAAGTAAGCATGACGCAAACTACTCCTGAATCGGGAATCGGGAATCGGGAATCGGGAATCGAAACTGTCAGCAGGGTACGGGATGGCCAGTAAAGAACTCAGGCGTTCGTGGTGTAGAATAGGCCGA
>JACDCM010000307.1 GCA_013817545.1 Gemmatimonadaceae bacterium
GAAGGCTAGCGTCCGCTTGTGTCACGCATTCAGCGGCTTCGGCGTTGCCGATCTGCAGCGTGTGGTAAGTCCACATCGCCGTCACGGCCTTCAGTTCCGCGACATTGACTCCATGCCGCGCAAGGTCGTCGAAGAATCGATGAGTGGTGGCGTCGCTCCACCTTCCAGCGTCGCCGCGCGCCTTGTTGACTACCAGACCTGGAGCTGCACCCTCCGACGCCTCAATGAACGCCATCCGAATCGCCGCGAGCTCAGCACGCTGCTTGGGCATTGCCCTTACCGCACTGACGATGGCAAAGCTCGCCCGAAGTCGCGCGTCCTGAAGCTCAGCCAGTGCGTCCAGCGCCTCGCGCGCGATCTTGGCGCACTTCTCGAGCGCTCGCTCCCGAACTTCTGTAGCTGCCTTCTCATCCGCTTGGGCCACCGCCTTGGCTTGGCGCGACTGCACGGTTTGTAAAGCTGCCCTTATCGCATCGACGGCGCTCGATGCGGACGTGACGGACTTTGTTGTGCCGCTGCCATCGGCCAGCTTCTCACGTTCCGTGGTGAGCTGAGCCCGCGCCTGGTCAAGCTCCCGGCTCAGTTCCTCGTGCCGTTGCTCGAGGGTGGACAGCGCAGCGGCTGGCGGGGGCGCTGCGGGCTCTGCAATAGTTTTTGGTGTCATTGGTCGGTTACCGGCTTAGAAGCGGTTGTAGAGGCCGCTGGCTATCAGCGTGGCTCTAGTGCGGGCCTGTTCTTCGGGATCTCGACTCTCGCGCAGCGCTTCCTGCACGACAACGCTCGCGAGCGCTTTGAGTCCGTGCTTCCCTTTTAAAACTCCACCGGATGGAAGCTTCGTCTCGATTTCGCCTCCAGGTGTGGCTGTCACGCGGTTAGCGTGCTTGGCGATAACCCGCGCGGCGATCTTCCTGTTTATGCCCACATGGTCCAGCACTGCATCTAGGTAGCGCTCGTGGGCCAGCCCTGGCGTCGCCGGGTTGGCTTCTTCATCCGGGTCGTAGCCGGGGAGAAGGTCCGGGTGACGCTCGTTCGCGCCAAACAGAACCTCGCGTGCTCGAGCGCGATCGTCTTCTGGTCTACTCATGGGTTGTTACTCCGTTAGTGGGAGGATGTGCGAAAGCGGCCACCGCAATCGGAGTCACGAAAACCGCTGTGACACAGATTGTGACATGACCGCTTCGTTTCGGTGCTGCTATTTGCCGGGTTGTGCTTGTGTTCGCGGGCTGAACTATCTAGCGAAAGGGCAGGGGAGGCACTCAAAATCCCCCACCACGCGAGTGGTATACGAGTTCGAGTCTCGTCCCGGGTATTGACTTAGGCGATGCTCGTCTTGGATGTGACTGAGATTGTGCATTAGCGGCGCCTGTTTTCCACGCGAATTATCACGGGTACACCGCCCGCATGGAAGAAGCGACCATACTCGAGGTGCACGCGACGCTCTGGGGATGAAGTGCACGCGCTCCACTCTTCGCGGGAACCTTACCGCGACGACCTCACCACTCAATATCGTAACACATGGCGGTCGCATTCCCACACTACTCTGCCTTTTTTTTGCGAGATTAATGGATCATGACATCCCAGCGCAATAAGTAAAATCTTCATGTATGCCTACCATCAACGAGGCGCGACGACGCCCCACACTTGGGACGAGTGTCCCGAGGGCAAGCTAATTCCAGAGCACGGCGAGGGCGGTCTGCCGAAGTGCGAACCGTGCGCCGTGTCTTCTGAGACCGACCGACGCCATTTAGACTATATCACGCCCAAGTTTGGCAAGCGGTAAAACGTCATCTGTCATGTCGGGCCTCCGGCTCGCCGTCGAGTACACGTCAGAAGCGGCGTAGCGCGCGCACGTGAAGCCCATCGTGCGTTGCCACCGAGAGCGCTCGAAGTCCAATCCGCGCGGGCGCGCTCGAAGTCCGCGATGTCCGCGCCCAGCTTAACCGAAACTGCGGCGAGCTACAAGTTGTTAGACCCCTACCCACCGGATTCGCGATGGCGCTCAAGCCCTGCCGGGAATGCGGACGGGAAGTCAGCGCGCAGGCGAATACGTGTCCGCACTGCGGCGTGTCGGCGCCCGCAAACAATGCGCTGGCGGCCGCCGGTGCCTTGCAGTCGTTGCAGTCGTGCGGCTGTCTCATGACACTGCTCATCACGATTCCCATCGTCCTCGTCATTCTTTTCGTTCTGTTGGCTTGATCGCCGCCCACATTTCCATCGCGGCCAGCATCTGTTCTTCCGGCTGCGGCGAGGGCGCTACCTTCCATTCGGGGAAGATGTCCAGCCGCGTCCACACCTTTGGTTGCTTCTTGATGTCGCGATTGACGTTGTAGACGGCACCGTGCCGCCGCTCTTCGGTGCGCGCTTCTTCGTCGGCAACGCCAGTGGAGCGGTCCATGCATCGCCTGTCCGGGATGCAGCAGCGCATTCTGGAGATCATCACGGCGCAGGGCCGCGCAACGACGTCCACAATTGCTAAGTGGCTGGCGGTTCCGTCACGAACAGTGCGTACAATCTCGAGATCCTGGTGGCTCACCGGCTCGCGGAAGCACATGGCGAACGGCGAGGCCGATACTACACGCGCTTCACTGGCGGTTCGCGGGAGGCGGGAGGCGCGAATGGAACTGGCAAGATGATGGATACCTGGGTGGACGGTGAGCGGCTTCAGCTTCCGCTTCCTACTCACGCTGTTTCCGGAATGCACATCTCGTCGTCCTCGGCTTGAAGAATTACCACATCGCGGCACATAGTGTGGAGTGTTGACATCAGTCTGTATCACCTGCGCAGCATCGTTGGCTCTTTGTTCCCGACCGTTAGCGACTGTCGTCCTTCTGCTCACATCAAAGTGCTGTTGATACAACCACTTGCGCACCTCGCATTCTTTTTGGCACGCCTCGGTTACGTACTGGACGACTGGCTGTTACCTTGCGAGATCGTGTCTCGCCGGGGACGCGACACGTTCGGAGAGTCATATAGTGACCGAAGTAGCCAGCCCCGCAGCAGGCCCCACCGTCTGTTTCACTCTCACCAGGAGCAGGATGAAACGCACCCCTTGGATCACGCCGACGCTTGTTCGCAAGCCCGTCAGCGAAACGCTTTTTGTTCAAGATTTCGTACAGAGCTAAAGTCTCAAAGAGTTAGTGTTCCGCTCTGTGCCCTCCGTCTTCCAACGCGGGGGGCATCGTGTTTCTTGGTCACCGGCCGTCGAGATCTTCCGGCAATTGACAGATCCTTGACAGCCCGGGCTTGCGGTGGCACCCGGCGATCCGAATGCCGTAACGATACCGAAACGGGCAGACATTGAGCGTTGCAGAATCGGTCGTGACTTCCGCAGCTCGGGACTTTCTTGTGTACGGTTTGCGGGTGCGATCAGATATAGACCTCCCGGACTGGCCGACTCTAAACGTCCGACGAGCCTGACGTAATAATTCGTCAGGAACCGTGTTCGGCCCCCGACTTCGAGGGAGAGCCGTACTCGACCCGCTCAGTAGTCGAGGATGGGGAACTCAGACTGGTAGTGCTTGGGGTGGGCTCGTATTCCGCGAAGGGCGGCTCCCTCATTCGCTTTCAGGCGGCTCCAGGCGCAAGGCCGAGGACCTCCGCTTGTACCTGATGGGTGCATTGGTGGGAGTGATTCTCCATCAGCGGGGCGTTTTCCCCCTGCATGCGAGCTGTGTTGCTGTGCACGGCCTCGGCGTCGCCTTCGCCGGGCGATCCGGTGCCGGAAAGTCAACGCTGGTGGCCGCCCTGGTTCGCCGCGGTGCGGCTTTCGTCACTGACGACATATCCGTGATGACCACCTCGTCTGGAAATGGCATCGGCGTGTGGCCGGGTGCGGCACGTGTGAAGCTCGACGAAATTGGTCTGGCTCGTCTTTCCGGTTCGGCCTCCGATCTCGAGCCAGCGGGTGGCACTCTAGGGAAGTACCACCTGCCCATGGACTCATCCGCCGAGTGGATGACACCAGTGCCTTTGGGCAGGATCTATCTGATAACTGACGGTGAGGGACCGCCACGGATTGAACAGCTGACTGGCCTCGACGCGGTTTCCGCTCTGATAAATGAGACCTACTTTGTTGGGCATGCGACCGCCCTGGGACTCACCGCGCAGGTTTTTCGGTTGGTGGCGGAGGTGGCGCGCATCCTGCCAGTTTGCCGACTAATCAGGCCTCGTGGTCTTGAACACTTGCAAAGAGTGGTTGAGTTGATCGAGCGGGATAGGAGCCGTCCGCAAGCCTAACTTCGGTCACAGGAGAGCTCGATTGAGTCATAATGCTCCAATCTGACTGGAAACCATTGTCGCCCGGAACGAAGAGCCTGTGGCGGTGGAGGTGGACCGGACCGTCGTCATGATGAGCGTCGAACAAGGCATGTACTTTGGTTTGGAAGGGACAGGGCCCCGGATCTGGGCGCTGCTCGATCAGCCGCGCTCCGTCCAGCAACTGTGCGACGAGTTGATGAAGGAGTACGAGATCGATTTGGAAGCCTGCAGGATCGAGGTTTGCAATTTCCTGGAGGAGCTGAGAGGTGCACAGCTGGTTCGCGTTCATGATAAAGCGCCTGAGACAGCTCGCCCGCCTTCCGGCCTCTGAGCGCCTGCACCTGGCGGAGGCAATCGCGCTGCGCACGTTGGCAAGCGCGCTACTTCGCGTGCTTCGCTTCCGCCGACTCGCTCCGCGCCTCGGACGGCATATGGCGGAAAGTCCGGTGCAACACGATGCGGCCACCATCGAGCAAGTTGCCCGGGTCCGCTGGGCCGTCGGAGCAGCAGCCCGTCATTTGCCATGGAAACCAGTCTGCATGCCGCAGGCAGTAACCGCACTGGGATGTTGCGCCGGCGCGGTATTCCGAGCACTCTTTACCTGGGGGCCGATCCGACTCGTGGATATGATGCTCATGCGTGGGTCCGGTCCGGAGCCGTTATTGTGACTGGCGGTCCCCGCCAGGAGCGCTTTGCCGTCGTCTCGTCATTCGCCTGAGGGCGATAGCGCGATTCCAGGCTTGATAATATGAGTGCGATCTGCGCGGTCTTTCGCCGTGACAGCGCGCCAGTACCCGCGGCTCAGATCAGTGGGCTCGTCGACGGACTGAGCGAATACGGCCCAGAAGCCGGGATTTGGGCGCCCGAAACGGTGGATGCACCTGTCGCCTTGGGCTGCCGCCCTTTTCGGGTTACGCTGGAGGACGCCTGGTATCGTCCGCCAATCCATTCCTCGGACGGTCGGCTCG
>JACDCM010000045.1 GCA_013817545.1 Gemmatimonadaceae bacterium
GGCGTGCGGGTCCGCTCCCCATGTACGGCTCCGAAGGCACTCTCCAGCACCTGGCGCAACGGTTTCCCTACATCTTCGACGGGTCGATGCGCCCTCTGCCTGGAACTTCGAAGCCTGAGGGAGACGCGCGTATCATTCGGGACAACGAATCAGTTACCATAGGCGATGCTACCGTTACCGCGATCGCGGTTCCGCATGGGCCATTCAACGTGTTCGCTTATCGGATAGGTCCGTTGGCGTACGTCACCGATGCGAAATCGATTCCATATTCGGCGGTCGATTCGCTGCGCGGTGCCCGGGTACTCGTCATCAACGCGCTCTGGCGGGGTGAGCATCCGACGCATCTGAGTATCTCGGAAGCTATCAAGGTGGCCGGCCTCATCGGCGCGGACCGCACATTTCTCACGCATCTTACACACGATAACCGTCACGCGGACCTGGAAGCCGAGCTGCCACGAGGCATCTCTCCCGCGTTCGACGGACTTACCGTTCGCATCGACTGACATGACGATCCGCATCGATTACACGAACATGATGGCGGGCGCCGTGTCCGGCGGACTCGCCCCCGAGGTATGGGCCGAGGCAGCCGCTGCGTTCGCAGGCGCGCGCGGCGTTTTTACGGAGCGACGGGCGCGGGGGGAGCTCGGTTTTATAGATCTCGCTCTGGATGGCAGCGGCATCGCTGACCTGCTCAGCTTCGCCGACGGTGCAGGCCAGGCGTTCAGCGATGTTGTTGTTTTGGGGATAGGCGGTTCTGCGCTTGGCCCCATCGCATTGCGGAGCGCTCTGCGATCCACGAGCTGGAACGCGCTCGACGACGAAGCGCGAGAATACTTTCCGCGCCTGCACGTGCTCGAGAATGTGGACCCAGTGACCGTTGCAAGCGTACTCGGCCGCGTGGAGCTTGGGCGCACCCTTTTTCTCGTGATCTCGAAATCAGGGGGAACGGCCGAAACAATGGCTCAATACCTCATCGCGCGTGGCAGGTTGGAGGCGGAGTTGGGCAAGGAGTTCAAACGGCACCTGGTTTTCCTGACCGATCCCGCCAGGGGCGCGCTGCGCGAGATCGCCCGCAATGAAGGAATCGCCGCCCTCGAGATTCCGTCGAACGTAGGTGGACGCTTCAGCATTCTGTCTCCCGTCGGGTTGCTTCCGGCCGCACTCATTGGCATCGACGTGCGCGCGCTGCTTGCCGGCGCGGCCGACATGTTCTCGCGATGCGACGGTGACGAACTGGCGAGCAATCCTGCGGCCGTATTCGGCACCCTGCAGTGGATGGCCGACAGCAGACTCGGCCTCCGGAATCACATCATCATGCCGTACTCGGACCCTTTGCGGGATTTCGGGGGATGGTTTGTGCAGCTCTGGGCTGAAAGTCTCGGCAAGATCAAGTCGGATGGGACATCGGTTGGACCGACGCCCATTCCAGCGCTTGGCGTTACCGACCAGCACAGCCAGGTTCAGCTGTTCATGGAAGGACCACGCGACAAGACCGTCACCTTTGTTGCTGTTGGCGAACGAGCCGTCGATCTTGAAATCCCGAAACTGCACGGCGACATCCCGGAGCTCTCCTATCTCGGCGGTCATACATTGGCGGAACTGCTGGACGCGGAACGTCGCGCTACCGCGGCTGCCCTCTCGCAGCGCGGCAGGTTGAACATGACAATTACGCTCGACTCCATCGATGCCCACCACGTCGGCGGCTTGATCATGCTCTTCGAGATGGCCACGATCTACGCTGGCGCGCTATACGGCATCAATCCGCTGGATCAGCCAGGCGTCGAGCTCGGGAAGCGCTACACTTACGCACTCATGGGTCGTCCGGACGCGGTGGATGCCAGACGTGAATGGGACGCCATTCCAGAACCTGAACAGCGCTGGGGTGTGTAGCGACTGGCCGCGTTTGCAAACAAGTTTACCTTCATGCTTCCCTGGAAAAAATTGATTATGGATTCGGAGCTATAAATGCCTACTCGACAATCTGAGCCTGAGACTCTGTTCGGAGGGGATGTGCGCGTGGAGAACGGCCACGTCACGGTAAAGCGGGCCAGCGCTCTTGCCTCCGAACAGATGGATGCTCTCGTGCGCGAGGCGGTGTTCGGCCTGGGCCAGGGCCGCGACCATGCCCGATGGCTCATATGGGAGCTGGGGCAGGCAGTCGGCGTGCGTGCTGCGTCGATTAACGATCTGTATCTGGCGCGCGGGCGTGGGGAGGTTGGCGGCTTTACCGTGCCAGCAATCAACGTTCGCGGAATGTCCTACGACACCGCGCGCTCGATCTTTCGCACCGCGCTAAAACTCAATGCGGGCGCCTTCATCCTGGAAATCGCGCGCTCAGAAATCGCATACACGGATCAGCGCCCTGCCGAGTATGTGGCAGTGATGCTCGCCGCCGCCCTGCGGGAAGGCTACCAGGGTCCGGTCTTCATTCAGGGAGATCACTTCCAGGTAAACGCGAAGAAATACGTGGCCGATGCAACGGGGGAGGTAGCGGCCGTCAAGCAGCTCGCTAACGAAGCGATCCATGCGGGCTTCTACAATATCGACGTCGACACGTCGACACTGGTTGACATCAATCTGGAATCACTGGATGCACAGCAGACCCTCAACTACGAGACGGCGGTTGACATCGTCTCGTACATCCGAGAGGTGGAGCCCAGCGGCACGACTATCTCGATTGGCGGAGAAATTGGGGAAGTTGGGGCGAACAACAGCACGGTGCCGGAACTCCGGGCGTTCATGGACGGTTTCAACCGTACGCTGCGCGAGCGCGTCGGCAAATCCGCAGTGGGGCTGTCCAAGATCAGCGTGCAAAGCGGTACGTCACACGGTGGCGTAGTGCTCGGCGACGGATCAATGGCGGAGGTAAAGCTGGATCTGGAAACGCTTCAGGAACTCTCCCGTGTCGCGCGGGATGAGTATGGCCTTGCGGGTGCCGTGCAGCACGGTGCGTCAACGCTTCCAGATACCGCATTCAACAACTTCCCGCGCACCGAAACGTGTGAAATTCATCTGGCAACCAACTTTCAGAATATCCTGTACGACAACCTTCCTCCGGCCCTGAAGGTGGAGGTGTACGATTGGCTCCGGACCAATGCCAAGGACGAGCGAAAGGACAAGGACACGGATGAACAGTTCTTTTATAAGACACGGAAGAAGGCTCTCGGCCCGTTCAAGGAGCGCATGTGGGGAATATCCGAAGACGCCAGAACGCGCCTGGCGGCGGCTTACGACGCCAAATTCGAGTTCCTTTTCCGACAGCTTGCGGTAGTCGGCACCGCTGAAGCAGTCGCTCGACACGTAAAGCCGGCTGCGCAACATCGGCGCTCTCCGGCGGAGGGAACCGAAACAGTTGCCATCGCGCCTGACGATCCGGACGCCGGCGAATAGACGTGACCCCAGCTGGCGCCGCCCTCCTGTGGTCCGGCGCTATACAGAGACTCGCGGACAGGGCCGCGCACGAGATCAGAAGTCCGCTGAATGGAGCGGCGCTGAACATTACCGTCGTCAGGTCGCGCCTCGAACGTCCTGGAATCGATCCGTCGTCGCTCTTCCCGTTCGCTCAGGCAGCGGCGGACGAGCTTGACAGAGCCATTGCTCTCGTCGAAGCGATTCTGGCATTGGCGCGCTCCGCATCCGTTCCAATAGATTTGTACTCCACGCTTTCTGCACTTGTCACCGTGACCGGGGTTATCGCCAGAAGCGAGGGGGGCGAGGTCTCGCTGGAACGCACCGATGAGGAATTCACTCAAACGTCACTCGAGGGAAATGCTGTTCGCGGAGCGCTGGCGTCGGCTTTGAATGCCTCGGTGGCCGGAAGCGCCAGAGTGCAATGCAGAATTGGTCACTCCGGCGAGCGAATCGCCATCCAGATCACGGGCGGCGCTGCCAGCGGGTTGTCTGAGGAAGTGAGCCAAGCCATACGCATGGCGGGTATTGGCCTCGAGCGCGAATCGTCAGGAACGACATTACTCTTTTCTCGTGCACAAGCGGGCCGTCAAACATGAAGAAGAAGGTAGCGATGAAGGAAGGAAAAATTCTGATCGCCGATGACGAAGCTACCATTGTGCGTGGCCTGTCTGCGGTACTCGAGGATGAGGGCTACGCTGTTGACATTGCAACCGATGGGCAGAGCGCTCTGGAGCATCTGACTTCGGAGACGTACGGCGTCATGCTGCTCGATCTGAAAATGCCGAAGATCGACGGCATAGCGCTGCTCAAGGAGATGCAAACGCGTGAAATCTCCACCGAATGCATAATCGTCACCGGCCAGGCCACGGTGGATTCGGCGATCCAGGCAATGCGGCACGGCGCTTATGACTATATAGAGAAGCCGCTCGGCACCGACAAGCTTACCCGCCTCAAGGCTCTCATTCCCAAAGCGCTGGACAAGTTCAACGTCAAGCAGGCAAATCGGGCGCTGACTTCCCGGCTTGAAGAGCTTACGCACTTTGGCGAGCTCACAGGTCAGTCGGAGGAGATGCGCGACATCTACCGGATAATCGAAGCCGTCGCACCGTCTACCGCCAGTGTACTGATTCTCGGCGAGTCTGGAACTGGCAAGGAGCTCGTCGCACGAGCACTGCATTCCAAGAGCGAGCGCGCGAAAGGGCCGTTCCTGGCGCTCAACTGCGCGGCGCTTCCGAAGGATATTCTGGAGAACGAGCTGTTCGGACATGAGAAGGGCGCGTTCACTGGCTCCACGAATGAAAAGCCCGGCGCGTTCGAAATGGCCGACGGCGGAACGATCTTTCTCGATGAAGTCGCCGAGATGGCCTCGGACATCCAGGTCAAGCTCCTCCGAGCGCTGGAAAGCCGGAGCATACGCCGGCTCGGCGGCAAGAAGGAAATCGCCGTCGATATTCGCGTCGTCGCGGCGACCAACAAGGACCTGCAGAAGGCGCTCGCCGACCAGGATCTGCGCGAGGATCTGTATTACCGGCTTTCGGTCGTCGACATATTCCTTCCCCCCCTGCGTGAGCGCGTTGGAGACATCCGCCTGTTAGCGCACGAGTTTCTAGCTCGATTCTCGCAGGATAATGGGAAAACGTTCACGAGTTTCGATGACTCGGCTTGGAACTGGATTCTTGGCTATCACTGGCCTGGAAATGTCAGGGAACTCAAGAATGCCGTCGAGAGAGCGGTAATCATGTCGCGCGGCACCACCATCGGCGTAGAGGATGTCATGCCGAGGCACCTCCGCTCTTCAGGCGAGATACCGGCGGTGGTCACGGTGCCTGTAGGCTCGACCCTTGCGGACGCAAGACGCCAACTCGCGCTGAGAACATTCGCGTCCACAGCGGGAGATCTCGAGCGTGCGGCGAAGATACTCGGCATGAGTATCTCGGAAGTGCGCGCGGAGTTGCTACCCCTGGTTAGCAGCAATGGCCGAGCGAGCGAAAGCGCTCCCATTGTAGCTGGAGCACCGCCGAAAAAGGCAAAACCACGACCCCCGGCCGCGAAGACATCGCGGAAAGCAAAAACGAAAGGACGGCGCTGAGCGCAAAGGAGTACAGGAGATGAGCGAGTACGATTACGATACCGACGAACCGTTCGTGGTAATCGAGAAGGAGAGCGGCAGCGTTCCTTCATTCGTGTGGGGACTGGCGATAGGAGCCGGTCTGGCGCTTCTGTTCGCGCCGCAGTCGGGTGAGGAAACGCGCTTCAGCATCGAATCGAAGGCACGTCGTGTGGGACGCCGCGCGCGGGGCGCGGCCGAGGATCTCACCGACACCGTACTGGATGGCTATGAACAGGCGCGCCGCACTGTGGAAGACAGGATCGAAATTGCGCGGGACGCAATTGAGCTCAAGAAGGAACAGGCATCGCGCGCGTTGGACGCTGGCCGGCTTGCGGCCCAGGACGCTCGGGAGGAGTTGGAACGCCGGATTTCCGAGTCAAAGGCGGCGTATCAGACCGGGGCCGACGCCGCGCGCAGTGCTCGGGCATCGGCAATGGCGGAGGACGCTCTCGATCGCGAAGAAATCTAACGGCAGAGCTCGCGCGGCCGGTGGTGAGTAATGCCGACACGGCCGCTTCCGCTTCGCCTCTGGTGGACCGTTCGCGATTACGTGAAGCGCGTATACGACAACGCCGGCGACGATAATATTTTCTTTTTGACCAGCGGCATCACGTTCAATGTCCTTCGCGCCGCCGTTCCATTTTTCCTGCTGCTCCTCTCGGGGCTTGGCTACCTTCTGGACCAGGACCAGACCAAGGCCTCCCAGGCGGTGTGGGCTTTTGTCGACAGCCTCCTCCCGCCTCACGCGGAGACCGCGCAGTCGCCAATCCACAGCATTCTCGATGACATCGTCAAGGCGCGCGGCTCGGTAGGTCTGATCGGGCTTGTGGCGTTTATCTGGTTTACGACCGGGCTTTTCGGCACCCTTCGCTCCGTGCTCGCTGAGGTATTCGACATACAGGACACGCGCGGTGTAGTCGGCGGAAAAATTTTCGACATAAAGATCACCGTTGTCGCGACAGTTCTTTTTGTCGCATACACCATGTTGAACGCCTATGTCGGAATCGCGACCAGCCGGGGCGTTCAGGTAATAGCGGGCCTGGGCGTGCGCGCTGAAGTCATTGGGCGCGCCGAGTACTTCCTTGCCAAGGCAATTGCGCTCCTGGCAATCCTCTCGATGTTCTTCGCTTTGTATAAGTATCTGCCGAGCAGGCGCATTCGGTGGCAGGCGGCCATGCTTGGGGCGATCTTCACGGCGACGTTCTTCGAGATAGCCAGAAATTTGTTTACGGCGTACCTGCGGTCCTTTGATCCGGGAAGCCTGTACACGGGCACTCTGTACACCATCGTGATTCTGGTTTTGTGGGTGTACTACTCGGCCTTCTTCTTCATAATCGGGGGCGAGTTGGGCCAGGTGTACGAGCTTCGGCGTGTTAGGCGGCACCAGCGCGAGACGTTCGAGGAATAAGGGCAGGCCGAACCAGCTGGGTTGTAACTCCAATCAGCGATTGGGGAATGGCCGGAAGGGCATCCTCCCTGCCAGAACCACTCCCACTCGACCCCCCTTATTCTGGCGCGGAGCTTGCTTTAAGTTTGTATTGCACGCACCAACCCCGGAGGTTATCTGTGCGTAAACTCAGCTTGGCCGCAGCAATAGTGGCCGTCGTCGCTTTCTCCGCCTGCAAGAAAACCGGTGAGGGCGAGTACGAAGTCCAGAAGCCCGTTATTGGCGTTACAACCGATACGGTTCAAACTCCGACGGTGGAGGTGGGCACCGATACTACGCAAGTTGTTACACCGGAAGTTCGAGTCAGGAAGCCCGGCGACAAGAAGCCTTAGTTTCTGCTTTGCGATCAGTCAAGCCCGCCAGAACCCTGCTGGCGGGCTTCTTTTTCTTGCCCCCCAATTGGTGGCCAATCCCGGAGTTGCGCGGCACATTTCGGGAATGCGAATCGACTTGCGTAGCGATACCGTCACCCTGCCGACAGAGGCCATGCGTCTCGCAATGGCTGGGGCGGAGGTCGGAGACGATGTGTTGGACGGCGATCCCACGGTCCGTAGGCTGGAAGCGACAGTAGCCGGGTTGCTTGGCAAGGAGAGAGCTCTCTTTTTTCCGAGCGGAACGATGGCGAATCAGGCCGCTGTATGGCTTCTGTCGCGCCCCGGGACGGAGATCCTGCTGGACGCTGGCGCCCACATAATCCACTACGAAGGCGCCGGAGCAGCAGCTCTGGCGGGGGTGCAAGTGCGGCCAGTGGCGCCGCGCGACGGGATGATGGACGCCGATGACCTTCGAGGCGCAATCCGCGCGGCGTCTCCTCATGTGCCGGTCGCGAGCCTCGTTTGCGTCGAGAATACCCACAATGGAGCTGGCGGCAGGGTAACCTCTCTCGACGCGCTGCGCTCGATTTGTTCGGTGGCGGATGAGTTCGGCCTGCCGGTGCACCTGGACGGTGCACGGCTGTGGAACGCCAGCGTTGCATCCGGTACCCCTCTCCGTGACTTCGCCACCTGTGCGGAGACCGTCATGGTGTCTTTCTCCAAGGGGCTCGGCGCTCCCGTCGGGGCGGCACTCGCTGGGCCGGCGGAGTTGATGTCTGAAGGGTGGCGCGTCCGAAAGCGCTTTGGCGGCGGTATGCGGCAGTCCGGTATTCTCGCCGCTGGGGCACTCTTCGGGATCGAGCACCACTTCACACGGCTGAGGGAAGACCATCAACGCGCTCAGGAATTCGCCTCGCTTATCGATGGCGCAGGCGGCGCACGAGTAGTGCCCCCGGATACAAATATCGTGATGCTGGATCTGCCGGCCCGGCTAAACGCATTCTCGCTCGTAGAGCAGGCTGCTAAAGCGGGCATCCTGTTGACTCCATGGTCGGCTGCGCGTATTCGCGCGGTGACTCATCTCGGAGTCGGACCGGGGGAGGTTGCAGAAGCGGCGCATACCATCGTGCGAATGCTTGAAACGTGATGAGCTGCTGCTGTTGAGGCATGCTTCGCTACCCGCTATACTTCTCTCTTGTCCCAGGTCCCGGAGGGCATCAGCCCGCTAATTCCGTCAGGACCCCGAAGGTAGCAGCGGCATGTGGTGTCTAATGTTGCTTCGTCAGACCTGGGGCATTGCGCGGGTGGTCAGACGCTTCACGAGCGACTGACCCCCGCGCTCTTTCTGGGTGCCCATAAGACATTACGCTGCCCGCAGTCAACATCCGTCCTCCGATGTTCATCTCCCTCGCCCGAAAATACCGACCGAAGAAGTTCGCGGATGTGGCCGTTCAGTCCCACGTGTCGAGCACCCTCAAGGGGGCGATCGCCCGGGGCCGCGTAGCGCACGGATATCTCATGTGCGGTCCGCGGGGAGTAGGAAAAACCACGCTCGCGCGCGTACTCGCGATGGCCCTCAACTGCGATCGCCGAAGCGAGAATGGTAGCAGGGAAGACGAACCGTGCGGTGAGTGCCAGTCCTGCACTCGCATCTGGAGCGGCTCGGCGAGCCTCGATGTCATTGAGATAGACGCCGCATCCAACCGGGGGGTTGATGATGCGCGCGAACTTCGCGAGCGCGCGATGTACGCGCCATCCAGCGACGAGCGGTACAAGGTGTACATCGTCGACGAAGCGCATATGCTGACTCGTGAGGCGTGGAATGCCCTGCTCAAGATTCTGGAGGAGCCGCCGCCGCGCGTGGTCTTCGTATTCGCCACCACAGAACCGCAAAAGATTGCGCAAGCCGCGGCGCCAGTTCTGAGCCGCTTGCAGCGCTTCGATTTCAAACGCATCGGAACCGCGGATGTGCGGGCGCGACTCACTGCCGTGTTCAGTGCCGAGAAGCTCGAGGCAGACGATGACGCGCTCGCAATGCTGGCGCGGGCGGCCGACGGCTCGATGCGCGATGCCTTGAGCCTCACAGACCAGGTGCTTGCGCTGGGCGATGGAAAAATTACCGCGGAGCGCGTGCGCGATGCACTCGGACTTGTCGCGGAAGATGAGTACATAGGCATGCTGGATATCATCGCGGATCGTCGTGCTGGTGACGTCTTCACGAATGTTGCGCGCCTGGCGGATGCTGGTGTTGATCTCGGCTCTTTCATCTCGGGTCTGGCGGATATGATACGCGCCGCGCTGGCACTCCAGCTTGGTGGCGAAGCGCCGGACCTCTCAGCGCACGCAAAGCGCTCGCTGGAGGAGCGAAAGACTCGCCTCGAAGCTGGCAATTTGCTTCGCATGCTGACCGCCATTGGCGAGCTGGAGCCGCGTTTCCGCCGAAGCGGGCAGCAGCAACTCCTGCTCGAGACGCTGCTGGTGCGCTTTGCCCTCATGGACCGCACGGTTTCCCTGGAAGATGTACTGCAAGGGCTCAATGCCGGTGGCTCTGGTGGTCAGGGCTCGTCGGTGTCCAGTGCGCCGGCGCCGCTGGAGGTCACATCGGTGCGACAAACACCAGGACTTCGTGTCGCACCTCCTCCTGTAGACGCCAGTATGCCGGTGGCGGAATCAAGGCGCGGCGCGGTGCCTTCACCGATACCGGTAGATCTGAACAATCTCGTTGAGCGTTGGGGCGATGTACTTGGGGCTCTTGTTGCGTCCGGGCGCGCAGTTCTCGCGACGGCGCTCGAAAACTCGCTGCCGACCGCGGTGTCGCGCCAAGGCGTCGTTACTATCGAGCTGGATCCTCCAAACGACTTCCACGAGAAGGCGATTGCCGCGGGGTCCAGGGAGATTCTGGCCGCTATTGACACGATTTTTTCGGGGGCCACCAAGGTCTTGGCGAGGCCTGCTGCCACAAGCCGAGGGGACGCGACGGCCGCGCCAAAACGGCTCACCGAAGAAGCTGTAAAAGTGGAACGGATTGCAAACCTTCGGAAGCGCGATCCTACTCTCAGTGCCGCTATTGATACGCTGGACCTCGAATTGCTCGACTAGCGGACTACAAACGGAGGGAGAGCCAACAACGTATCCCGGGATCCGGCGAACGTCTGCAAGAGCATGAGCAGCGGACTAACCCCGGGGTCAGCGGTCGGGGACAGGATGTTGGTATAACGGAAGCACGCGCTTGAGTATCGTCTCGCTTGCATCTCTCGCATTCAGCCGGGTAGCTTGCTGCCCTTCACCCAAAACAGGCAGAAAGCGTGTCGAATGGCCGACTTCATGAAGATCATGCAACAGGCGCAGCAGATGCAGGGCAAGTTGCAACAGATGCAGGACGAGCTTGGAACGAAAACCGTCTCAGCCGCGAGCGGCGGAGGGATGGTAACTGTAACGGCCGATGGTAAGGGTCAGATTCGAAGCATTCGGATCGACCCCTCTGTTGTCAGCCCATCCGATGTTGAAATGCTCGAAGATCTGGTATTAGCCGCCGTAGGCGAGGCACAGAAAAAAGCCGGCGAGTTGGCACAGGAAGAGATGAAGAAGCTCACTGGCGGAATGCCGTTTCCGTTCAAGCTTCCATAGTCCTCGATTTCACAAAAATGGTGACGTACCGAGAGCGCCGGACTGCCAACCGCGAACCGCGACCTGCGAAGAAGGACGGGAGCGCGTTCGCGGGATACCTTGCGTCTATGCGCGCGTCCACCGCACACCGCGCTGTGTCAACCGAGCACCGAACACCGAGCACCGAACTCCGGTCCTGATGTCCGTTATCGAAGAACTGGCAACGGAGTTCTCCAAACTTCCGGGGATAGGGCGAAAAACGGCACTACGGCTCACCTATCATTTGCTCAAACAGCCGCCGGAGCAGAGCCAGCGACTCGCGATGGTACTTGCGGGCCTCGCCGAGCGCATCCGCCGCTGCTCGCTCTGCCTCAACCTGACTGAAGAAGATCCCTGCTCCATCTGTCGCGATGCGCGCCGCGATCAAACCTCAATCTGTGTAGTTGAAGAAGCTTCAGACATAGGCGCCATTGAGCGCTCCGCGGAATTCAATGGCATTTATCATGTGCTGGGTGGCCGCCTCTCGCCGCTGGACGGCGTGGGTCCGGAGGATCTCAGCGTTCGCGAGCTGGTTGACCGTGTTACCAGGAATCCGGTACGCGAGGTGATACTCGCAACGAACCCCAGTCTCGAGGGAGAGGCAACCGCTCTCTACGTGCAGCGGCAATTGGCATCTTCCGGAGCTAGCGTTTCGCGAATCGCCCGGGGTCTGCCGGTGGGCGGCGATCTCGAGTACGCGGATGGTGTGACGATCGCACAGGCGCTCTCTGCTCGGCGAGAGATGTAATGGCAAGACGAGCTGAATGGACCGCGGCCGTTGCTTTCGCGAGTGGCGTTCTGACTGGTTTGATCGTCTGGAGTGCACAGACCCAGCGAGCGCGGCGCGACCTGTTCAGCACGCGGAGGTGGCGCCGGCTGGCTGCGCTCGGTCATATTCGCGGACGGCCAGGCCTGGCCACCGTGCAACAGCTTCGCGACTACGTAGCGTGGGAACAGCATTCGGGGCTACGTCGGCGCGGGACAACAATCTTGCGGCGGATGGAAGATTCTCTTGAATAGTGAACTCGGGCGATGGCTGTAAGTGCGAGCAGTTGGTCCTTCACGGAAGACGATTTCGCGGCGATCTCCCGGTCGCTGGAGCGCTTTCTCAGTGACAGCAATGCGCGCTGCGCACTGATCGTCGATCGGTCTGGGCAGCTTGTCGCCACGGTAGGAGAACAGCCGCGTTTCGATGCCGTGGCGTTTGCCACGCTGACGGCCGCCGATTTCAGCGCCAACGATCAACTTGCTCGCCTGATTGGCGAAACCGAGTTTCGCTCTCTGGTTCACCGTGGAGAACAGGAATCCATTTTCCTCGCTGATATCGGCCGTCGGGTGATTCTGGTTGTTCTTTTCGACATTCGCACAACGGAGGGAATGGTGCGGCTCAAGGCGAAGGGGATCATTGAGGAGCTGGAGCGCACTTTTGCCGCTCTGTTCGAGCGTGGCCGCGATGCCCGGGCGAAAACCCCAGGCATTCTGGCAGGCGCCGATGATGAAATTGACCGTCTCTTTCAGTAGCGCGAGGCCTTCAGCATGTCGATGATCAATTACGCCTCGCGAGAGATCAACTGCAAAATCGTGTATTACGGTCCCGGTCTTGGCGGCAAGACCACGAACCTCGAGCACATCTACGGAAAGGTCTCCCCCGACTCCCGCGGCAAGCTTATTTCACTGGCCACCGAAACGGAACGAACTCTTTTCTTCGATTTTCTACCGGTCGATCTGGGAACCATCCGCGGCTTCAAGACTCGTTTCCACCTATACACCGTACCCGGGCAGGTGTATTACAACGCCAGCCGGAAGCTCATCCTCAAGGGAGTTGACGGCGTTGTCTTTGTCGGTGATTCGCAGGTCGAGCGCATGGAGGCGAATCAGGAGTCCATGCAGAACCTGTACGACAACATGGCCGAGTACGGTTACGATCTTACCAAAATTCCTTTCGTGGTTCAGTACAACAAGCGCGATCTTCCCAACGCGGCACCCCTCTCCGAGCTTCAGTCGGCGCTCAATCCCGGCTGGGAGATCGTCGACACTTCGCGTCAGCGCAGCGTGCCCAACCCGTATCAGCAGGGTGAGAAGCTCGTCGAACAACTCCCGACAGGCGAATGGATCGAGCGCGCGCCGTACTTCGAGGGTGTCGCCATAAATGGCGACGGTGTCTTTGACACATTGCGAGCAGTGAGCAAGCTGGTGCTCAAGACGCTGTCCTGACGAGCGACGGCATTCCGAAAGCGATCTCACGGTGAACCTGCCGAACGCCCTCACGGTGGGACGCATAGTTGCGTCGCCGTTCGTCGCGATGCTTCCATTCTTTCCGTCCTGGCAGCTCCGGATGCTGGGCTTCTGGCTCTTCATCGCAGTGGCTGTCACAGACTACTACGATGGGAAGATCGCGCGTACGCGGAACCTCGTCACGAATCTCGGAAAGCTTCTGGATCCGCTTGCGGACAAGCTCCTTCTCACCGCTACGCTGATCCCAATGTATTTGATCCAGGGGCAGATAGACGGATCCGCGTTGGCGACCACCGGTGGATCAGGAGCGACGATTCGCGATTTTCGTTTCGAGACCCCGGTTGGCCGCTATGGGTTTCCCCTCTGGGTGATCGCCGTTGTGCTGGGCCGCGAGCTCTTCATGACGATCTTTCGCCAGTTGGCCGCGAGGCGCGGCGTCATCATCGCCGCAATCGGCCCCGCGAAGTGGAAGACCGGTTTTCAATGGACGTGGGTGGGCGCCGCATACTTCTGGTTTGCCGCGCTTACGGCCGCTCACGGTTACGCATGGCTCAATGAGCCCGCATGGCGCGCGTGGGCGTGGCTGAACGGCACCATTGGCGTAGTGACCATGTTTGCCGCGATTGCGCTGACGCTGTACTCTCTGGCCCTGTACATGAAACTCTACGCGTTTAAATCCGGCCCTTCGCGCAACGAGTGAGCGGGCGCAAGAGCGGAGGAACGCGATAGACTTGGCGCATTGCGAAGCCCCACGAACCTACTGCGCGCAACTTCATGAAAATTGAGGTAATAACCATTGGCGACGAGCTCCTGCTGGGATTCGTGGTGGACACGAACGCGGCATTCCTGGCTCGTGCGCTTGCCGGCGTAGGAGTCGAGATCGTTCGACGTTGCACCGTTCCCGACGATGCCGCCGCCATTGCTGGCAGTGTTGGTGAGGCGCTCGACCGGACAGGAGCAGTTATCACGACAGGAGGGCTCGGTCCGACCAGCGATGACATGACCAAGCCCGCTATTGCGGCGCTCTTTGGTCGCGAACTTCGCATAGATGAAGAAATAGTCGCGCTAATAGAGCAGCGGTTCCGCAGCTTCGGATTTACCGGACCCATGCCACCGGGCAATCGTCAGCAAGCGATGATTCCGCAAGGTGCAGTCATCATTCCCAATGCACACGGGACAGCGCCGGGAATCTGGATTGAGGATGAGCGAGGTCGATGGGTGGCGATGCTCCCGGGTGTGCCGCGGGAAATGCGGGGCATGCTGGCCGATGAGCTGCTTCCAATGCTCCGCGCACGAGAGCGAGGCGAACCAAACGTCATTCTCTCGCGCACTCTTCGGACAACCGGCATAGGCGAGTCAGCACTGGCCGATTTACTTGGGGATGATGCGAAAGGGTCGCCGGACCTTCCGATCGCGTACAACCCGGGCTGGCAGGGTACGGAACTTCGTCTCACCGCTAGGAACGTTTCGCTCGAGGAAGCGAGGCGTCGGCTCGACGTGGGAGCCAGGATGCTGTACTCGAAGGCAGCGCGCTATATCTACGCGGAAGAACAGCTGGATCTTGCAGAAGTAGTTCTCGGACTCGCGCGGAAGCGCGGAATTCGGATCGCGACGGCCGAGAGTTGCACAGGCGGCCTGCTCGGTGCCCGGCTCACTGCCATACCCGGGGCAAGCGAGTGTTACACGGGTGGGATCGTCGCCTACGACGACGCTGTCAAGCTTGAAGTGCTCGGCGTACGAACGGAGGCTCTACACTCTGAAGGTGCGGTGAGCGAAGTAGTTGCTGTCGAGATGGCGCAGCGAGTGGCGGAGCAGATGCGTTGCGCTGTCGGGATCGCGATTACAGGCATCGCTGGTCCCGGCGGGGCCACCCCGGACAAGCCGGTAGGAACAGTCTGGATCGCCGTTTATGCCAATGGTGAATTCCGCACCCACGGGCGGGTATTCATTGGCGATCGTGAGGAGATCAGACTTCGGGCGACGCAAGCAGCCCTCGACATAACCCGGCAGATGCTCGCTTAGTTACGGGCTACTGTTGCATGAGAGCGTGGTGTCGAGGAGATTACTTGGAGCGGAACGCAGGTTGAATGGCGCGCGCAGGTACGGCGTGCGAGCGGCGACGTTCATTGCCGACGTGCAGTGCCAGTGGCCAGTGCAGTCTCAGTTTCAGTGGCCAGTGATCAGGTTGGTGCTCGAATCCGATGTCCGCGCGCGTGTTCCTGACCACTGAGACTCGGACTGGCACTGCTTCCTGTTCCCTGTCCGACACCAATCCTCACCCGAACCAAGATCTCTCACAGGTAATCAGTGACTACACGCAAAGATTCCCGCTCTCATTTGGAGTCCGAAACGATGGATCGCAGTGATGAGGTTGCTTCAAGCGCTGCGCCGCAGGGTGATGGTGCTCCTGATCCCACCGAGCCGGATCCGCTGTCGGTGGACAGTTACATGAGCACCGATGGTAGCGCCGCCGAGAGCACCGGCGCGACAGTGATGTCCGAGCCCGAGGTCTCGCACGAAAGCATGACAGAGGATCGCGAGCGATATATGCGCCTGGCGGCCGAGTTCGATAACTACCGGAAGCGCTCCGCTCGCGAGCGGCAGGAGGCCGGTGCTCGTGCGCAAGGCGATCTCGTCAGGCAGTTTGTCGATGCGCTGGATGACATCGCTCGCTTCGCGCATATCGACGCGTCAACAGTCAGTTCCGCCACCGTGGTAGAGGGTGTCGAGATGGTGGAAAAAAAGTTGATGAAGGCATTGGGAGCCGCTGGTCTTGAGATCGTAAACCCGATCGGGGAGCTTTTTGACCCGCAGAAACACGAAGCCGTCGCAACCGAGCTGGCTTCTTCCAAGGAACAAGATCACACCGTGAGCAAGGTTTATCAGCAAGGCTACGTTTTCAACGGACAGCTGCTCCGGCCCGCTCGCGTTGTCGTCCGGCAATTTAATGGCTAATAGCGCGGGTTGAGAATGGCACAAACGAAGGATTTTTATGCGGTGCTTGGCGTATCTGCGTCGGCATCGCAGGACGACATAAAAAAGCAATACCGTCGGCTCGCGAAGCAGTATCACCCGGATG
>JACDCM010000046.1 GCA_013817545.1 Gemmatimonadaceae bacterium
ATAGGGCTTACCCATTTCAAGGGGTGCGGTCGATGGTAGTGAAGGGGTATCGAGTGGGGCCGCTGCTCAAGAAAACCGGGCAAGAAATCCTGGACGACAACGTTCTGGGACTCGCTGCCCAGACAGCTTATTATTTTTTCTTCTCTCTCTTTCCTCTCTTTCTGTTTGTAGCTCCGCTCCTGAGCGTTCTCGGCGACGAGAAAGAGATCTTTGAATGGATAATCTCACGAGCCGATCGTGCGATCCCATCCAGCGCGATTGAGCTGCTGAGGGGCGTTGCCGGCGATGTCGTCTTTACCGACAGTGCGCCGGGGCTCATGTCGGCGGGCATTTTGTTGGTGATCTGGGCGGGCTCGAATGTTTTTGGATCACTGACTGGATCGCTCAACCGCGCTTACGACGTTGAGGAAACGCGTCCGTGGTGGCGTCAGAAACTCATGGCCGTCGCTTGCGTCGGCGCGTCGGGAATATGCCTTGGTATCGCGACCGCAACTTTACTTGCGGGACCCCAGGTTGCGACGTGGCTCGTAGATAACACCCTGCTTGGACCAGCCTTCGAGTCCATCTGGAAGTTTGTGCAATATCCGCTGGCGTTTTCCATGCTGATTGGGATGCTCTTCATGACGTACTACTTCCTCCCCAATCTCAAGCAGCACAAGGGGCAGGTGCTCGTCGGTGCAGTGTCCGCGGCGTTGCTATGGGTCCTCGTCACGGTGCTGTTTCGTGCCTACGTAACGAACTTCGGTTCTTACAACAAGACTTACGGCGCGATCGGCGGCGTGATCGTACTACTCACGTGGATGTATCTCACCATGCTCGTGATCCTTACGGGCGGAGAGCTGAACGCGGAATTGCACCACGGCACTGGCGCGCTCGACCCGCGCAGCGGCGTCGTTTACGCCGGCCGCATCGTCAATGCAACGGAGCCTTCGAGGGCGTCGACCGACAGAATAGATCCGGTTCAACCGTTTCAGGCGCGCGAAGCCTAGAGCTTCGACTAACATCCAGACCGCCAGGGTTGGGTGTGAAGCTGAAATGCGGAATCAGGACGACATCGAAAGTCCTTCCAGGAGCGAATGCTGGGTCAGCGGCGGGTACAGTCGCACCCGCGTCCCTCTGCCCGCGCCAAGGTGGTTGGCGGCATTGCCATCGCGAAGGGCTATTTCGATCGAGCCGCCAGACCCGATAACGGCGACCAGGCCGCCACTGGTCGCGCTTGAGTAAGTACTCACGATTTCGCCGATAGTCACGTCGCCGACGACGAGAATTCCCTCGCGCTCCTCCCCCAGATTGGTTATCAGGTTACCAAATCGGTCCACTGCGATCACGACACCGGCGATGGAGCCGTCGTTCAAACGTTGCGTCGGCGGCGTGCGCGCGACGACCGGATCGAGGGCGGTGACTCCCAGAGAGTCCAGAGACGCTCCGGCTGCCAGGCGCGCCGCGGCTGGAGCAAAGACGTCGCGACCATGAAATGTGGGTGCCGCTGAAGTCGAAATTGGCAGTTCGGCGACGCGCGCTCCCTCGGAGAGGAGCGCCCGAGAAAGCACTCCATTGTCCGGACCAACGAGGTACTGTCCATCGCTTGCCACGGCAAGCGCGCGTCGCGAAGATCCTACTCCCGGATCTACGATAACCAGGTGCACGGTTCCAGCCGGAAATTTGCGCCAATATCGCGCCACAACCAATCGCGCGCCCTCTACATCCTGCGGTGCAATGTCGTGAGCGATATCCACGAGATCCACGTTTGCCGCTCCGGAGAGCAGCACTCCCTTCATCTCGCCAACGTAGCCGTCGGCAGTTCCAAAATCCGTGAGCAGCGTGATGATTCTGCGCATATCACAGTGACCGGTGCTGCCAGCGGCCTGCACGCCATATGAGAACCATGACCACACCCCTTGCCATCGCCGTCAGCGAAAGGGTCCACCAGATTCCCGCCGTGCCATACCGCGGCGCCGCCCATGCCGCGAGCGGGACACGGATCGCTGTAAGAGAGGTTGACGCCAGCATTGGAGGCAACGTGGCTCCCGCGCCCCCTAATGCTCCCTCGAGTACCAGTTCCGCGCCGATGAACGCAGTGGAAATAGCCGCGATTCGAAGATAGAGAGCGCTCTCCTGAATGACTGCGGGGTCGTCGGTAAAGAAGGAAGCAAAGGGGATCGCAAATACGTACTCGAGCACCGCCGCGACCACGCCCACCCCGGTCGCAAGCCCCATCGTGACCCAACCAGCGCGCGACGCGCGAGCAGGATTCTGCGCTCCCATATTTTGACCAACAATTGCCGCCGCGGCGGCTCCGAAACCAACGCCTATCATGTAAGCCCAGCTTTCTACGCGATGTCCGATCCCTAGCGCGGCTAGCGCTGGCGTTCCGAACTGGGTAGTGATGCGCGTGAGGAAAATGTAAATGAGACTGAACGCAATTCCCGTAGCAGCCGTAGGCAAACCGACCCGAACTATTGCCGGCAGGTTTTCGCCCCGAAACCCATTCAGCGAGATCATGCCTCGTCGGGCAAGAATGCGTACACCAACCCCGAACGCGACAGCCCGCGTAAAGATTGTTGCGACCGCCGCGCCACGAATACCGAGCGCTGGTATGGGTCCGAAGCCGAGGATGAGAATCGGATCGAGAACCAGCGCCGCTGTCACAGACACAGCCAATATCAGGAAGGGCGTCCTGGTATCACCAGATGAACGAAAGGCTGCATCGACGGCGAAGAATCCAAAGATCAGTGGCGATCCGAGTAGATAGGTTCCGAGATACTGCACACTAAGCGCCGCAACATCCGCGGGTGCCTGCATCGTCGCGACCAACCGCTGGGTGAGAAACAATCCAGCCACAGCCACAACAACTCCCAGAGCGAGCGCCAGCACCATGCCATCCCCAACTGAACGAGCGGCCCTGGCGGGCGCCCCCTGGCCGTGTCGTCGCGCTGCGACCGCGGTCAATCCAACGCTTACCATCTCGCCAAGCGCTATCACCTGCCAGATCCAGAATAGCGAGATCGAAACCGCCGCGAGTCCTCCAGCCCCGATTCGGGTCCCCACCCAGAACGCGTCAGCCGTTGCAAAGACGGTCATGAGGAGCATCGATGCGACCGAAGGCAGCGCGAGGGCGGCGATCGTACGCGGTAGTGATCCTGTGAGCGGCGTAATAGCCGGGTGCTCTCCGGTTATTACCACTGTGGCAACACCTCTCGCGTCGCCAATGGCAACGCGGCCGCCGGCGTGGTTTCCGGCGGCCGCGTTTTCCTGGGCGGCGTGGAGATGCCTGGCCGTTTCATCTCTGCCTGGCCGAGGCAATGGCCCCGGAAACTCGTTTTGCCATTTCACGAAGTGCCTTCGCCGCGCCCGAGTCTGGCTCCGCGATAACTATCGGTTTGCCTTCGTCGCCTCCAACTCTGACCTGTGGGTAAAGCGGTATTTCTCCGAGCAAAGGAACTCCCAGTTCCGCTGCGAGACGCGCGCCTCCACCCGAGCCGAAGAGTGGAGAAGGCTTGCCGCAATGCGGGCAAGCGAAGTAGCTCATGTTTTCGACCACCCCGAGTACCGGCACGCCTACGCGCTCGAACATTTTTGCGCCACGAAGCGCGTCGCCCACGGATAGCTCCTGTGGCGTTGTCACTATCACTGCGCCGTGCACGAGCGTCGCCTGTACGAGCGAAAGCTGCGCATCTCCGGTACCAGGTGGCATATCGACAATGAGGTAATCCAGCTTCCCCCATTCGACGTCGCGAAGAAACTGGGTAATGATTTTCATGATTATCGGACCGCGCCAGATGGCAGGCTGGTCGCGATCCACCAGGAAACCGAGACTCATGAGCTTTATTCCATGAGCCTCGAGCGGAATGATCCGCTCGTTCTTCACCGGCGGACTCGCCTGGACTCCCATCATGCGCGGGATATTGGGTCCGTAGATGTCGGCGTCCATCAAGCCCACCGTACTGCCACTCTGGGACATCGCCACCGCGAGATTGGTGGCGACCGTAGATTTTCCCACACCCCCCTTCCCGCTTGATACCGCGATGATGTGGCCCAGGTTGGGATAGGCAATCGGCGTCGGCGCAGCAGGACGTGGCGGTGCTGTGGGACGTTGCTGGTCCATTACAGGAAGAACGCGACCTTGCGGTAGTCCGGGCGAAGGTTTCGATGGTGCGGCTGGAGGCGCGCTCCCCATGGACTGCGAGGAATCCCTTACGTCCACCTGTACTTCACTTACCCCTTCTACTTGCTCCACGGCCTGCCTTACCTCGCGCACCATGGTGGCGGGATCCTGCGAGCCAAGCAGGAAGCTCAGCCGCACGCGGCCATCCGGCTCCACACGCAGGTCGGCAATCATCCCGGAAGCAATGACATCGCGCCCCGTTCCTGGATTGGACACTCGCGCCAATGCAGCTGCAATGCGGGTTGACAGCGTATCAGTCAAGGATTCTCCAATTATTAAATGACGCGGATTTCGCGGATCTCCGGAATTTTCGTTCGGAGATGGGCTTCGATCCCTTCGCGCAACATCGGAGCGGTGAGATCGCACTCCGGACAATCGCCTGCTACATGAACCACGGCAACACCCGTGTCACCATTGAACTCGACCAGTTCGATGCGCGCGGTTTCGAAATGGAGAAGGGGCTTTAGCGCGCTGAGTGCGTCACGAATGCTGCTCTCGACGCCAGCGTAGGTACTCCTTGTGCGGCGAGCCCTCTTCACTGAGCGCACTCCAGATGGACGCCAAGGGCACTCGATAAACGCCAGCGCCCGTGCCGCGCAGCAATACTGGTTTCTCGCTCGACATCAGGCATCGGCCAAATACTCTCGCGCCGCTTCAACGACGCGGTCTCTCACTTCGTCAAGAGATCCCTGGATCAGTGCGCCGGCCGCCTTCGCGTGACCTCCCCCTCCAAACCGGCGAGCAAAACGGTTCACGTCGACAGCGCCTGTGCTGCGAAGTGAAACCTTCACCTGCCTGTGTCCGAGATCCCTGAAAAAGAGCGCCATACGAGTTCCCGCCACGGATCGAGGATGCTCGGCCAACCCATCCAGTTCCTCAGCTTTCACGCCGTGCTGCTCGAGCAGCCCAGCGGCGAGTGAAATCCAGGAAAGTCCGCGTTGCTCGTCTACCTGCAGTGTAGCCAGCACATCACGCAATAGATGCAGCCGTCCAACGGGCACCGAAGCATATATGCGCTGGTACATTTCCTCCGGATTAACGCCTGCCGCGAGAAGCTGAGCGGCGATCGCAAGACAGCGTGGCGTTGTGTTGCTGAACCGGAAGCCGCCCGTGTCGGTAACCAGGGCCGCGTAGAGCGATCGCGCGATCGGGGTGGTTATCTCCAGCTCGAGGACAGTGGCAAGATCGAAGATCAGTTCGCCAGTGGCTGCGGCTGCGGTGTCGGCCAGCATTAAATTGCCAGCAGGCTCATCGTTTGGAACGTGATGATCGATTACGATACGCGGCACCTTGAGCGCCCGTACAGGATCGGCGAGCGTGCCCAAACGCTTCAAGTCACTGATGTCCAGAACGATTAGAAGATCGATTCCGGATAGCGCCTTTCCTCCTTTGGCGCTCAGTTCACTCGTATCGTCCCCCAGAAGAAAATCGTACATCGCGGGCCAGGGAGTTGGGTTGACGATGCGAGACGTCACACCACGCTGAGCCAGCAGGCGCGCGAGGGCTGTTTGGGAGCCACACCCGTCGCCGTCGGCATTTATATGTGTCGAAAGCGCAGCCACGCGGCCCGCCCGGAATTCCACCGCCATCCGTTCTATCGCCTCGCGCCGAGCGGGAGGCACCAAGAGTAGATCCTGAAATGTCATTTGTCAGTGCATGAATGCGAAGCGGCGCCCGAATCCGGGCGCCGCTCGGAAGATAACAACCGCGCTTCTCAGTCGCCGCTTGCAGGCAGTCCTCGTTCTGCGCGGCCCAGATGCGAGTGGTGCCGGCCGTATGCGAAGTAGATGAGTACTCCGAGGCCCAGCCATATTAGCAGCCGCAACCAGGTATCCAGCGGAAGAAACGCCATGAGACCAAAGCAGCTCAGAATTCCGAGAATCGGAACCAGCGGAACCAGCGGTGTGCGGAAAGCGCGCGGAATTTCCGGCGAACGCACCCGAAGAATCCAGACGCCCGCACAGACGATCACGAATGCCAGCAAAGTTCCGATGCTGACGAGCTGACCGAGCAGCCCGATCGGAAAGATTCCCGCGACCACCGCGGCAACGACGCCAGTCAGAATCGTTGTGATGTACGGCGTTTTGAACTTCGGGTGCACTTTCCCGAATATCGGAGGCAGCAATCCGTCGCGCGACATCGAGTAGAAGATGCGGGGCTGCGCCATAAGCATGACCAGAACTACAGAAGCCAGACCCGCTATGGCCGCGATGGTAATGGGATAGGTAAGCCAATTCAGTCCAGGTCCAGCCTTGGCCACCGCGACGAACACGGGATCGGGAACGTTGAGCTCGGTGTACGGTGCCAATCCGGTCATTACCAGAGCCATCAGAACGTACAGGATCGTACAAATTGCCAGAGAACCGAGAATTCCGATTGGCATGTCCTTTTGCGGGTTCTTCGCCTCCTGTGCGGCGGTAGATACCGCATCGAATCCGATGTAAGCGAAGAAGATCACTCCGGCCCCACGCAGAATTCCACTTATCCCGAATTCACCGAACGTTCCGGTGTTCTCCGGTATGAAGGGATGCCAGTTGTCCGAATTCACGAACACGAAGCCAAACCCGATCACCAGAAAGATGATCGACACTTTGAGAAAGACGATAACGTTATTGAAGTTCGCCGACTCTCTGATCCCGACAACCAGAATCACGGTCATCAGTCCGATCAACACCATCGCGGGCACGTTGAGAACAGCACCAGTGCGCGAAAAGTTGTTCGCGGCATCGACAGCGAGCGGCGCATTCATGTATGCGGCGGGAAGATTAATCCCCATTTGCTCCATGAAGGCCCCGAAATATCCTGACCACCCCACCGCTACCGTCGCTGCGCCAAAGAGATATTCGAGCATCAGGTCCCACCCTATGATCCAGGCGAAGAACTCGCCCAGCGTGGCGTACCCGTATGTGTACGCGCTTCCGGCGATCGGAATCATGCTGGCGAACTCGGCGTAGCACAGCCCCGCGAATCCACACGCGATGCCAGCCAAAACCATCGATAGAACCACCGCCGGACCAGCGTATGTTGCGGCCGCGTTTCCCGTGAGCACGAAGATACCCGCGCCGATAATCGCTCCAATCCCCAAAAAAGTGAGATTTACCGCCCCAAGCGATCTCCGGAGTGATCCCTCCCCTTCATGGGATGCCTCTGCTTGAAGCGAGCTAATGCTCTTTTTTGACCACAGACCCATACGAGATCTTCCTTGGAAGGAGTGGAGGGACGTGCTGGTGGGATGAAAATGCGGCGGATTGCGAACTGCGGACCAGCGGCAACTTTCCTGGCGGAGCAACGTTCCTAGGCGGCTGCGTCTTTGTCAAGAAGGGAAGTGTGCGGAAGACATCAATGTCATGGAAACAATGCGATCAGGATTGCGCACTGCAGGAGCAGAAACCCATGGATGATTGGCCCCGCTCTTTCCGCCGCTCAAGTATCCTTTGTCCGTAATCCGCAATCCGCAATCGCCCTCACACAGAGTAATTCGGCGCTTCCCGTGTAATCGTGACGTCGTGCGGATGCGATTCGCGAAGACCGGCTGCCGTAACGCGGACGAACTCCGTACGCGTTCTCAGGGCTTCGATATCCGGGCAGCCAACGTATCCCATTCCGCTTCGCAGACCTCCCACCATCTGATATAGCACATCGCTCACGGGACCCTTGTAGGGCACCCGTCCCTCGATTCCTTCAGGGACAAGTTTACGCGAGGACATCTCCCCTTCCTGAAAGTACCTGTCAGCACTCCCGTCCTGCATGGCTGAAAGGCTTCCCATGCCGCGCACCATCTTGTACCGTCGCCCTTCCAGCAGGAATGCCTCACCCGGACTCTCCTCCGTTCCAGCCAGCATCGATCCCATCATTACGCTCGACGCGCCGGCGGCTAGTGCCTTGACGATATCGCCGGAATACTTGATGCCGCCATCGGCGATGACGGGGATGCCCTGCGCTCCATCCACCGCATCGAGTACCGCTGTCAGCTGCGGAACTCCAACACCTGTTACTACGCGCGTAGTACAGATGGAACCAGGACCCACGCCAACTTTTACGGCGTCGACGCCTCGTTCCACCAGTGCCGCGGCCCCTTGCCTTGTCGCGACGTTCCCCGCCACGAGTTGGACATCAGGAAAACGCTCGCGCACGGTGCCCGTGACGATCAGGACTCCCTCACCATGTCCGTGCGCTGTGTCGATTACTATCGCGTCCACTCCAGCGTCGACGAGCGCCCGCGCCCGGTCGAGAAAATCGCCGCCCGCGCCAATCGCGGCAGCCACACGCAAGCGGCCATGCTCATCCTTGTTGGCGTTCGGAAACTCCCGGCGCTTGTGAATATCCTTGACCGTAATAAGTCCCTTCAGTATTCCCTGCTCGTCCACCACGGGAAGCTTCTCGATCCGGTTCGCGCCGAGAATGCGTTCAGCTTCATCGAGGGTGGTACCAACGGGAGCCGTTACGAGCCTTTCGCGTGTCATGGCATCGCGCAGCGGCCGGTCGAGATCTCGCTCGAACTGCAGGTCGCGATTCGTGATTATTCCAACCAGACGCCCATCGCGGTCTACAACCGGCACGCCGGATATCTTGAAGCGCTTCATCAGCGCGTTCGCCTCGCGCAGTGTAGCGCCTGGGGCTAGAGTGATAGGGTTGAGGATCATACCACTCTCCGACCGTTTAACACGGTCAACCTCCGCGGCTTGACGATCGATCGACATATTCTTGTGTAACACGCCAATACCGCCTGCGCGCGCCATCGCGATAGCCATCTCGCTTTCCGTGACGGTGTCCATTGCTGCCGCCACCAGTGGAACATTCAGTGCGATACCTCGCGAAAAGCGGGAGGTAGTGTCGACATCGCGGGGATGGGTGCCGGAGTGCCGGGGTGCCAGGAGCACATCGTCGAACGTGAGCGCCGGCTCTTCCCGAACGCGCATGCGGCCCGATAGCACAGCATCTGGCCCCGGGTTCCCAATGCGCAGCGGCCCGCTCCCCTGTGTAGGGGACGCGGGCCGCGAAGTCGTTGCAGTACTGGTAGTCATAGCCAAAGCTAGGGTCGGCGCGCCGGTAAGTCTACCCCGAATCACGCACGGCCGATTACACGCAATCTCCGCCTGATCCGGGGCGGGAGGAAAAACGCCGCCGCCATAAGAACGCTACGGAGATTCGTCGGATTCAGCTCGCTAATTGCACCGCGCCAGTGATCGGTGAGCACCTTGGCTCCTGCGTTGGTCATCAGTCGTTGCAGTGAGAATACCAGGAGATATATGTCGTCGACCTGCCCGATGAACGGCACAAAATCCGGAATGAAGTCTATCGGCATCACGATGTAGGCGATCGCACCAGCTACGAGCAGCTTGTCTATGCCCGCGACACGACGGTCGCTCAGCAGGCCCACCAGCAATCGAAGGTAATCGGGAATCTGCTTGATCGTATCGAGCACAGTGCGACGTGCTCCCGAGCGTGGCGCCTCGCGCACCTCCGCTGTTTCAGACTCGAGAACGGATTCCTGAGCTTGCCGGCGGCGTGTTGGTTCCTTCGTTGCGCGAGGACTCACAGCGGAATTTCTCCCATTTGAGTTGGCTGAGTGGGCGGCTCGCTCGCCGCGGGCGGCGGTTGGACCGGAGCGGTCGGCGCAGCTCCCGGTGGCCGAACCGGCGTTGGCGGGCGGGTCGCTGCCGTCACGACGTCATTCGCAACTGACTTGCCAGCCGCCACGGCACCCGAGAGAACACCCATGGCCTTACTGAGATAGTTCATCGTTTCGCCGATAGTAGCGGCCGAGACGCGTCCGGTGCGCATCGTATCCTCTACTCCCTCAGCGAACCTTTGAAAAATTCCGGCAGGCACGGGTGACCGGGCTGCGTACTTAGATTCCAGAAACTCAATATAGTCCAGAACCTGGTAAAGCCGATCGTCGGCAAGCGTTTCAAGTTTTCTTAGAATGCGATCGCGTTGGACGTCGTTCATTTGTCCGCACCATTGGTTCTAACTCAGCCGCGCCAGCGAGCCTTCTTGCCGCGTGCATCGATGTGTACGTACGGCTGGTTGTATTTCTCACTGGTGTACACCCCCATCCCGCCCATGAGCTCGGGATGTTGCTGCTCCACGCGATCCACCGCCTGGGCTACCAGCTTGGTATCGCTCGCGCTCAGCTTTCCATCTCCGTTGGCGTCAATCGCTACATCGATGGCGTCACCGTACTGATGGCGGCTGTCGCGGGAGAATCGATTATAACCGTTGTATGCAGGAGTGCGAAAGGCCGAGTGTACATTGAGCTCCACACGGACCCTGGTGTCGCCACCGCGCAACTCGGCGATACTTGCTACTACCAGCTCGAGTTTATCGAGAACCAGAGGGCTTATTGCGGCATATCGCGGCCACTGGGTCTGGCCATCGCGCGTCAGGAAATCTCCAAGACGTAAGTGCTTTGTGATCGGCAACTGCGCGTCGCTTTCAGTAATCTTGACGAATCCGGCGGGATGCTCCTTTTCACCGCTCCCGAGTCGCTCTGCCAGAAAAGTACCTATTCGATAGCCCTCGATATCGGAACCGCGCTTCTCGTCGAACGGAATGAGGACGGCGACCGTCACGCCTCGAAGCACACGGCGCAGACCCCCCTTCTCGAGCGCCAGCTGGTAAAAACCTGGTTCCTGGGGAGCCCTTGGAGCCCCTGTCAATGCGCGCGCCGAATCCGCGGAGGTGCCATCCGTGAGCCTGACCCATGCGTACAAAAGCTCTGACGGATTTTCCCGCACCTGAAGCGGATAGTGGACCGCTTCGCCAGGTAGCGCGAACCTCATCTGCACCGCACCGCTCTTGCCAAACGCATTCAGCGCCGGCTCAGCACGCGGCAAGGCTGTGCGCTTGGCGGCCGCAAACGGCGCTAGTCCGATTGTCGCTGGGGGACGGTAATACTGCACCACACCAGCGGCGCCGAGAAGCGCCAGAACAAAGGTTCCCCACCGCGCACCTTCCCGCTTCAGTGCAGCTCGAAGTTGTGCATGACGGGAAAGCGGAGTTACTGTCAACCTTCACCCCAGCGAGCGCGGTGACCGCGAGCATCGATATGCGCGAAAGGCCCGTGCGACCGTGTTGCCGGGTAGACACCAACTCCACCGATAAGCTCGGGATGCGCCGCCTCAACTCTTTCAACTGCACGGAGCAAAACAGCCGCGTCCAGCGTGTTTACCCTGCCGTCGCGATTGATGTCGTCCATGTAGCCATCGCGATTGTTGTCAACGAAGACATCGGCCGCATCGCCGTACTGATGCCGGCTCGTGGAGGCACGTCCACCCTTGCCCACGCCTTTGGCGTTGTATCGCGGCGTCCGAAAGCCTGACATCACCGAAAGATGCGTCACGGTGATACCGTCGTTCTGCAGCTCGTCTATGACCAGCTCGAGCTTGTCGATAAGCCGTTCATTCAGCACCAGGTACTTCGGCCAAACCGCATGCTGGTCTTTGGTTAGAAAATCGCGAAGCTGAAAGTGCTCGGAAACCCAGGTATTCTGATTTGCCGGCGTTACTTCTATGAATCCCTGGGGATTCTGGTATTGCTCCGAACGCGCCGTTCCGCGCTCGAATGGCCAGAACCCGATTCGATATCCGCCAATGCGTCCGGCAACCTTGTGGCTGAAAGGACGCATTGAAATCAAGGCAAAGGCTCCCGAATCCGAGCGAGCAGCCAGGGAATAAATGCCCGGCGCGCGCAGTGCAGAATTTCCAAACAAACGAAGAAGCGAGGGAGACTCGGCTACCAGATTGGTGGGCACAAAACGGGCGCGGAGCTTCTTGCTGCGACCGAGAAGAGAATCAAGGAATCGCAAATCAAGGCCCGTCAGGGATGAAGCTATTTTAACGGTGGAATCAGCGACAACGATAGTGTCGCCGCTGGCGCTCGCATGAGCCGAAGGGGAGCCGGCTTCTGTGGCCGCTGCGGAAGCAAGTGCGGCAGCGGCAACGCCAAACAGCATTACAGCGCGCCTTGTGAATCGCGCGCCAAAGTATCGATACAATGTATTTGCCTCCCTGGCAACCAGACTGGCGGCGACACCTGATCGCCGTCTCACGGCTTTGCGCTCCTGCGATAACAGCAGGATTGCCCTGAAACAAGGAGCCCCTCGCAGTGCGAGGGGAGGGACACTTAAATATAGTGGTTGACTGGGGCTCCCTTACGGAGCGCGGACCACCGAACTTGGGCGCTGACTGACCAGGCGGTCAGTAAATGAACACTGGCGTACCTACTTCCACAATTCCGAAGAGGTGCTCAATATCTGCGTTCCGAAGTCTGATGCAGCCATGGCTTACAGCTTGGCCAATAGACTCAGGCTTGTTAGTCCCGTGCAGGGCGTATCCATCACCCAAAAGAAGCCGGTGAGTGCCGAGCACGTTTGCATACTTCCTCTGGTTCGTCCCGAAAGGCGGAATTATGACATTTCCCCCTACAATGATCTCTCGGTCCTCTTCAACGTCGAACGCCGTTGTGCGCCCATCCTGCGAACGCTTTACGACGTCATTTCCCTGCACGGTGATTGTCGCGCCGTCCGCAGTCGGTATAGCCTGGCCACGAGTCAGCTTGACCAGGCCAAGTCCTTTCTTTCTGGCTAGTTCAACAAAATGCCAGTCGGGAGGAATCCACATGGGATCCTCTTCCTTCGCTTGAACTACGAGCCTGCCCCGGGGTGTTTCGAACTTCCAGGTACCCTTTTCGCCCTCCCGAACCAGCTCTTTGCCGCTTCCGACGGCGACCTGCGTAGTGTAGATCGTTGAATCACCGATTTTGTACCAGACGCGCCGGTCTTCGATACTGACCACCAGATACGCTTGATTCTTCGGCGGCTCCGGGCTCGCTTCCAACGCCTCCTCGAGCGAGTCCGTCATGAATCCGGCTTGTTTACGGATCTCGTCCAGCAATTCCCAATTTTCGTTGAAGCCTATGCGATGAATGTCGCGCTCGTATCTCGCTTCGGCCGCATTGAGAAGGAGGACGGAACTCCCCATAAGCACCGCAATCGTTGCGAAGACAACCCCCCACGCAATCTTGCTACTGTCACGGAAAACCTGCACGAGCTTTTGCATTTGCAGTACTCAACGAGAAGGGGAGTCAACTACGGATAAGGGGTGGCTACAATACCCAGGAAACAGACGATCGGTTCCTGATTAAAGCACTTGACCAGGCGCTGGGACTTTCCGGTTGATCAACGGTGAGGCATCGTAAACTTGTTACCGAAGCCCGCACATGGCGGCTGGCCGGTTGTTTTGACCCCCCACGCATCTCAATAAAAGTAAACGGTCATCCCCTCTTTCAGGTTCGGGGCGACCGCCTTGAGGTCGACGGAGCTTGCCCGCACGCTTCCCGGCATGACGTAGCTGGAATCATTCAGCGGCCCCGCGCTGGGTGGCGAATATATGACGATGCCGCCATTGAGGATGATGGCGATCGGACCCAGAGCGCCTTTCACGGTACGATCAGCGGGAACTGCGAGCCCCCGGTCGGCATATACCCAAGTCGGAATCTCCCACCCGTCATCCGCCCGCATTATTCGCTGAACGGAGCGCTCTCCTCGCGGCACGGCAAGATAAACGGTATCTGGAGACACGCCGACTCGCTTGCCTTGACCCACCTGAACGGGAAAGCCGCGCAGAAGCGCGCCCTCTCTTTCCAGGTACATGCGCCCACTGTCGGTCGAGATGGCAAGATGGATTTTCTTGTCCACTTTCGATTGTCGCCGGATTAGCGCGACCATGGTCTTTATTCGACTTTCTTCGGACTGCAGCGCCACATCCGTTTTCTCACGCTCAAAGTCGCTCATGCCTGCCCTGAGCCTGTCACGTTCCGCTGTGTACTTGCTCCGTTTGTACAAGAGAAAACCGTCTACGATCAGCATCGCCACGATGATGATCCCGAAAAAAATGAGGTAGCTCCTGTGATACCTGGCGAATTGGCGGAAATCCATGTGTGAATATCAAGTAGAAATATGCGGATCCGTAAGTCCGCGATCAGCCAGCGTGCGAGCTGGCGAAAAACTCTTTTCTCGCGATCCGAACAAACAGCAGTGCAGGAGAATCGGTTCGCCTCCTGCGCTGGTTGGGTAGAATGTAACAGCATACATTTCTTCGGCGCGTTTCGCCGCCCGCCACGAGCGGATTCGGCGGAGCGCGTCGATTTTTCCGAAACTAACGACACTGCGTTCATGCACCAGACCACAAAACGGCCGGTCGTACTGGTTGTTCTCGACGGGTGGGGACATCGCGAGGAAACCAGCGGGAACGCCATAGCTCTCGCAGCGACACCGACCTGGAACGCTCTCTGGAGCAGCTCCTCGCGCGCACTGCTTGCAGCCTCCGGCCTGCCTGTTGGACTTCCCGCGGGTCAGATGGGCAACAGTGAAGTGGGTCACCTCAACCTGGGAGCTGGCCGCGTCGTCCCACAGGACCTTGTGCGAATTACACAGGCAATCGTGGACGACTCGTTCTACAGAAACGAAGCCTTCGTTGGCGTTTGTAGAGACGTGAGGACGCGCGGAGGTACGCTTCACCTCGTTGGACTTGTGGGAGACGGCGGGGTGCATGCCGTCGATCTGCATCTCGAGGCACTCATCGACCTGGCGGAACGTGAAGCTGTGCCTCGTGTCGCTGTTCACGCGCTATTGGACGGTCGCGACACAATGCCCCAATCCGGGCTCGAATTCATGCGAAAGTTGCTTGCCTTCGCACGGGGCCGCGCCATCGTGGCGACTTTGGGAGGACGGTATTACGGAATGGATCGGGATCGCCGTTGGTCGCGCACGGAACTGTGGTACCGCGCCATGGTGCATGGATCGGGCGAGCACACCAGCGATCCAATTGATGCGATCCAGTCCGCATACAACCGCTCGGAGACCGACGAATTCATCAAGCCCTTTGTCGTCGCGCCGCAAGGCGTGGCCCTGGCCAAGGTTCAGGATGGTGACGGCTTGATCTTCTTTAATTTTCGAGCTGACCGCATGCGGCAGATCGTGCGCGCGTTCACTCAGGACGGATTTGACGGATTTCCCGTGGCCGTACGTCCAGCCGTTTCGGCCGCGACGATGACCATGTACGATGAGACCTTCAACGTTCCGATTGCTTTCGCGCCGTTCGTTCTCTCGCGCATCGTCGCTGAGGTGATCTCGGAGCACGGGCTCACGATGCTGCGTACCACTGAGACCGAAAAGTATCCACACGTCACGTATTTCTTTAATGGCGGTTTTGAAACGCCGTACCCTGGTGAAGAGCGCAAGCTTGTGCCCAGCCAAAAGGTGGCGACATACGATCTCATGCCGGAAATGAGCGCGGCTGGTATCACCGACATACTATGTAGCGGCATCGAGACTAGGGAGCACGATTTTATTCTTTGTAATTACCCGAATGGCGACATGGTGGGACATTCGGGTAACCTGGCAGCGACGATCAGGGCCGTAGAAACTGTCGATCGCTGCCTGACTCGCGTGCTCGCGTCCGCGGCCAAGGCCGGAGGGCGCTTGATCGTGACCGCGGACCATGGAAACTGCGAACTGATGATCGACCCGGAATCAGGTGGGCCGCATACCGCGCATACTACTAACCCGGTACCAATTGTAGTCGTCGATCCAGCCGGCGATCGGCCTCTCCGCGCCGGCAGTTCACTGCGTGACGTGGGACCAATGGTGCTGGCGATGCTGGGTGTGGACAAGCCCGCTGAAATGACTGGAATAGACCTTAGAGAAACGGGAGCATTTGGTGATAGATAACTTCCTGCGCCGGACGTCCTCGGCCAAGGTGCTTTGCATTCTGACTTTGGCCATAATGATCTGTCGCGCAACTCCGGGAAGCGCTCAGGTTGGTCACCTGCCTGGCCAGAGTCCGTTCCGGGATCTTGTGTACAAGCAGGAGCTCTCGCTCCTGGCGGGCTACCATGCGGGCTCCAAAGGCAGAGCCGAGGTCGCTCCGGCAGGGGGACCGCTGCTTGGTGTTCGCTATGAGATCCGAATTGGCGGACCCGCTACCTTCACGGCGCGATTGGCGCGAGTATGGTCCGAGAGAACGGTCATTGATCCAACCAGGCC
>JACDCM010000308.1 GCA_013817545.1 Gemmatimonadaceae bacterium
GACATGGAACGAATTCGCGTTCCGGTTGGTCTCGATATCGGAGCAGACAGCGCGGCCGAGATTGCACTGAGCATTCTGGCGGAAGCGGTGGCGGTGCGCGCCCGCCGCCCGGGCACACCTTTGCGGGATCGGGCACGCGTTGCTTCGATTGAGGGAGCGGGTATCTGATGATAGAACGCATTCCGGCTACGGCGACCTTTCATATCGGGGGGGGACCCCGCCGGCGGTCGACATTCTAGCTGCTATCATTCTGGCAGCGGGGCAGGGAACCCGATTCGGCTCGCAAAAGCTGCTCGCTCCGATACAGGAGAAACCACTTGTTCGTATCACGGTGGAAAACGTCCTCGCCGCAGATGTGGACGAAGTGGTTGTGGTATTGGGGCGCGACGCCGAGAGCATTCGAACTGCGCTAGGCGATCTACCGGTCAGGTTCGTCGAGAACCCGAACTATGCTGATGGAATGAGCACGTCGGTGAAGGTTGGGATCAGCGCCCTCTCGACCGAAACGCACGCAGCGCTAATCGCGCTGGGCGATCAACCCGGCGTTACGTCTAATGTCGTCGATCGGCTCATAGAGGCCCTGCGTATTTCACACAAACCGATCGTCGTCCCGGTATACGCAGGGCAGCGGGGAAATCCGGTTCTGTTTCAGTCAGGCCTCTTTCCGGAGTTTGCGACAATCCGTGGCGACCAGGGAGCGCGCGACCTTATTGTCTCGAACCCGAGCCGCGTTGAGTCCGTGGATTTTCCCTTTGCTCCACCCGGCGATGTGGACACGCGCGATGACTACGACGCGCTCCTGCGATCCATAGTGCAGTAAGAATGGTGCGCAAATGTGAATGAGCAGCTGTTCTCATTATTTCATGCTTTTTTTTCCTCTGGATCCTCTCCAACCTGTCTCGCTGTTAATGATCTGTATCCGAGCGATTAAACAGCAGACAGGATGTAAGGATGTGAAGGACAACAAGGATTAAGTTTTTCGCGCATCCTTTACCCTTTCAGTGTTATTAATTCGCACGTTGCGGGTTCAGACTTGTCATGTAGTGACGAACATTATCAGCCGCACCAGCACTTGCCGCGCTTCCAACCGAGCACCGAATCGAACCTTCACATCGGCAACCTTGAAGCTCGAAACCATTGCCGTTCACGCCGGCCACGCTCCGGATGCGGGAACCGCGGCCGTCACCACTCCTATCCACCTCTCTACCACTTTCCAGCGCGACGCCGATGGGAGCTATCCGCATGGATACATCTACTCGCGCGCCGCAAATCCGAACCGGTCCGCGCTCGAAGAATCGCTGCGCGCTCTGGAGGGAGGTAGCGCCGCGGCGGCATTCGCTTCCGGTTCCGCCGCGACGATGAGCGTGTTCCAGGCACTGGAGCCGGGTGACCACGTCGTCGCTCCGCTGCAGGCTTACTACGGCACGGCGAAACTTCTCACCGAAGTCTTTCAGAGGTGGAGACTCGACGCGACCTTTGCCGACATGACGGACCCGTCCGTCGTGCGCTCAGCGATGCGACCATCGACCAAGCTCGTCTGGGTCGAAACACCCTCTAATCCGTTGCTGTCGATCACCGACATCGCCGGTGTGGCGCAAATTGCGCACGACGGAGGAGCACGCTGTGCGTGTGACAACACCTGGGCGACGCCCGTTTCGCAACGTCCCCTCGAGCTCGGCGCCGATCTCGTGATGCACGCAACAACCAAATATCTCGGCGGGCATAGCGACACCCTGGGCGGCGCGATAGTGACGCGTGAGGAAGACGAATTCTTTGCGCGCATCCGGCTTATTCAGACGACCGGAGGCGCTGTGCCATCGCCGTTCGAATGCTGGCTGGTGCTGCGCGGCATCCGGACGTTGCCACACCGAATGCGCGCTCACAGTGAAAACGCCCTTGCGGTTGCCGAGTTTCTACAGCAGCACGACTCGGTGGAAGCTGTCCACTATCCCGGTCTCGCTGCTCATCCGGCGCACGATATCGCGGCGGCACAGATGCGCCTGTTCGGCGGAATGTGCTCCTTTCAGGTGGAAGGGGGACGCGAAAGCGCCCTGGCAGTCGCCGCCAAAGTACGCCTTTTTATTCGGGCAACCAGCCTTGGCGGCGCCGAGAGTTTGATTGAGCACCGTGCCTCCGTCGAAGGTCCGGAGACTACAACGCCGGATAACCTTCTTCGTCTCTCGATCGGTCTCGAGCATCCGGATGATCTGATCGATGACCTGGCTCAAGCGCTGCTAACCTGACCATTGACCACTGAGACGTACATGCTCATCTCTCCACGCACCGCACTCACTGTCACGTTCATACTTGGCTTGCCCGGGGGCCTGTCGGCACAACGACCGACCGATCTCGCCGTACGGTACCGCGTAGTAGCGGACCGGCTTATCGATGTCGCTCTCGCTGACAGCGCCGCGTGGAACAAAATTGCGGTGCTGACCGAAACCTTCGGAGCCCGCTTCAGTGGAACGCCGGCGTTGGAACGCGCCATTGACTGGACGCTCGCCGAGATGAAGCGCGACGGCTTGCAGAAGGTGCGTGGCGAGCAGGTCATGGTTCCGCGCTGGGTTCGCGGAGAGGAGCGTGCCGATATCATCTCGCCACGAGCGGCCCCGCTTCCAATGCTGGCACTAGGCGGCAGTATCGGCACACCGCCCAACGGAATAACCGCGGAAGTCCTCGTCGTGAGCAGCTTCGACGACCTTTCGGCCAAGGCGGCGAAAGCGCGCGGGAAGATAGTTCTCTTCGATGTTCCATTCACGACCTACGGCGCAACAGTGCGATATCGCGGCACCGGCGCGGTGGAGGCTGCTAAAGTGGGCGCTGTAGCGAGTCTGGTTCGGTCGGTGGGACCGTTCTCGATGCAAACGCCTCACACTGGCGGGATGCGCTACGATTCCTCGGTCAAGCAGATCCCATCGGCCGCCATCACCGGCGAAGATGCATCGATGCTCCGCCGAATGCAGGATCGGGGCGAGCGCGTCGTCGTCAAACTTGCGATGGGCGCACGCACGCTGCCCGATGTGCCGTCACGTAACGTGATCGGCGAGATTGTAGGAAGCGAAAAGCCGGAGGAGATTGTGGTGATCGGTGGTCACATCGACTCATGGGATGTGGGACGCGGAGCGATGGATGACGCTGGTGGCGTAATAGTGGCGTGGGAAGCGGTGCGCCTGATGCACAAGCTGGGAATGCGCCCGCGCCGCACGGTGCGCGTTGTAGGGTGGACCAATGAGGAGAACGGCTTGCGCGGTGGGACCGGCTATCGCGATGCTCATCGCGCCGAGCTCGACAAGCACATTCTCGCTATTGAATCGGACGGTGGAGTTTTCGCGCCGAGGGGGTTTGGCTTCACGGGGTCGGACTCCGCATTTGCCCTCATGAGTCAGGTCGCTTCTCTCCTCAAGCGCATCGGGGCCGGCGAGCTCACAAGGGGAGGGGGCGGAGCGGACATCGGCCCCATCATGGCGCTTGGCGTCCCCGGCATGGGGCTGCAGGTCGATGGGACTCGGTACTTCTGGTATCACCACACGGATGCGGACACCGTCGACAAGCTGGACCCCGGGGAGGTGGCAAAGTGCGTAGCCGCGATGGCGGTGATGGCATACGTCGCCGCCGACATGCCCGAGCCCCTCCCGCGTTAAGGGGGGAGGAAATCGCTGAGTTCCATCCGCCACGAGTGCGGTGCCCGGTGCCCGGTGTGCGGTGCACGGTTTGTCATGGCGCGGTGTCCGGTCATCGGTCTCACAGCAGGTGACACGGTGCGTGGGATAGCAACCGCCCCTAATCCGCAATCCGCAATCGCAATCCGCAATCCGCAGTCATAGGTCGTGTAGCGCAACGAATTCGGGAGTTATTCGTCTATTCCAGTGATGCCGCTCCCCCGTTCGCTCCGATTGCATGCAGGCGTGACTCTCGCGCAGATCGTCTGCGTCGTAACCATAGTGTACTTCGCGTTCGTCGCTCTCGGTGACGGGCACGCGGGGACGCTTGGTGACGTCCTGATGTCCGCGCAAGTGGTATTGGCGCTGATTGTATACGCGCGCGCGTCTGACCGTGCGCGCGGAACTCGCCGCATGCTGTTCGCGGGACTTGCAGGCTCCGCGATGTTTGCCGCGCTCGGTCACGGATGGTGGGCAGTCCTCGGCTTGGCCGGACGCCCACTGTCGCCGGGTGCGGCAGCCCTGGCCGGACTCGCCGCGCAGCTGTGCGTCTTTTTCGGTTTCGCCGCCGCGCTTGGCCGCCAGCGAACACGATTACGCTTCGAGGTACTCGCCGACGCGCTGCTTCTGGTTGTTGCGGCGGCGATAATGATCGTCCAGCTCGAGGCGGCTACCGCATTGAGCGCAGGAGCCGAAGGCACCATCCGATTCGTTCCCGTGGGATGGAGCATCATCTCGGAAGGAAGCTTGATACTCATCGCGTTGCTCCTGACGCTGCATGGCGACGTGCTCGGACGTCGAATGGCGGTAGGCTTTGCGTTGGGAACTGTCTTTCTGGCCGTCGGGAACGTCCTGTTCAGCAGGGCGCCGCTTTTCGCCAACCCGCAGATCGACTGCACCGCGGCGATTCTCTGGTCGCTCGCGACGCTCTCGTTTGTCTGGTCCGCGCGGTCGGTAGTAACAACACCGAGGGCTGCCGGCGTTCGGTCTCTTGCTCCCACAACCGAAGTCCCCGTCGTTTCGCGCGATTCAGCGCGTATCCGCATCATCGCCATCGTGGCTGCAATCCTCATGGTGCTCGGATCTGCCGTCGTTGGCCTCGCCAGACACGATAACGCGCCAGGGCTGGCGTTTGCCGTCGCGATTTTCGGCATCGTGCTCGCTGTCCGAACCGGTCACGCGCTCTGGCTTAGCCAGCGTGCTACGGCGGAGCTCGAGCATACGGTCGTCGCCGAACGAGAGGTGTCGGCTACGCTGGAATTCAAGGTGGTGGAGCGAACGCAGGCGCTTGGAGAGGCGCAGCGTGTGCTACAGCGGATGTGGACGCTTGGCCAGCAGATAGCCTTCGAGCTGAATTCCGATCGCGTGTTGGAGCGGTTCATCGAAGCTGTGGTGGACATCGTGAGAGCTGATGCGGCGGCGATCGCTCTCACTACCGATGCCGACACATTTCGTATCGCGCACGCCACTGGTCCTGCCTCGCCGCTGCGCGACAAGACGTTCGCGATAGGCGATCTGCCAATGGGCAAAGAAGCGC
>JACDCM010000047.1 GCA_013817545.1 Gemmatimonadaceae bacterium
CTGAATTCATACACGCCGTCGACGTAGCGCGTGCCTGTTGCGGCGTCGGTGATAGTCACGTCCACGCGGCCGAGCGATCCGCTCTCCGACAGCTGCCGCCCGCTGACAACCAGCGTCGCCGGTGGGATGATTGGCGCAACGAACCGAAGCCGCATTGAGTGCAGGAGACAGTCAGCGCCGGGCAGATACATTCCGGCCATACGCGAGATGAGCCCTGCGGAAAACGCGCCATGCAACACAGGCCGGCGGTACGCCGAACGCGCGGCGTGATCCGCATTCGTGTGCAGCGGGTTCCAGTCTCCCGAAAGCGTCGCGAACGCTATCGCGTCTTCGGGAGTTATGCCGACCTCGAACGACGCCGAGCTCAAAAGCCCTTCTCCTCCAGGAGGAGCTGCGTCGCCCGAAAGGATGTCATTCGCATTGCGTCCAACGCATCGAGCGTCACTCCGAACTCGCTCTCGACGGCCGTTATGAGCGAGATGTGTGCGAGTGAATCCCAATTCGGCTCGTTCATCTGTCCCACGTCTCCCGTGTCAGCATCGGGTGGCAGCTTGAAAATCGCGCGAAAAATGTCCTGCAGCTTTTCGTTCATCGCGCCTTTCACGACACCCCCTCTTCATCGCTGCTCCGGCGCTGATAGCCCGACATCACAATCCCTTCTCCTCGAGCAGAAGCTGAGTCGCCTGAAAGGAGGTCATGCGCAGCTCATCGGCCGCGTCGAGTGTGATGCCGAATTCACTCTCGATGGCCGCAACGAGTGAAACGTGTGCAAGCGAATCCCAGTTTGGTTCATTGATCTGACGGACGCGCGTTGGGTCTGTTCCCGGCTTGAGCTCGAAAACTGCCCGAAAAATATCCTTCAGTTTGTCAGTTGCTGTTGCGTTCATCCCATCTCCCCATTTTCTCTACGGCGACGCGTGCGCCCTAAGCTGAGCTTGCGCACGGCAAGGTCCCGTGCCCAACGCCACTGCATTCGTCTCCATTCACTTGCTGGCAAGTCGTCAGACAGATGCTGTGTTCGCATCCAGTCCAACAACTCGCTGACCGTTGGAAACCAGCCGGACCGGCGAGCGAGAGTTACTATGCGCTCACGTGTTACCGGGTTTAGAACGCCATTCCTTACATATCCCTTTCCGAGGTGCGTCGCCACGATGCAAACGCCGCCCTCGGTTTCCAGACGCTCCTGGTTGCGCGGATGCAACAAGTCGTTAAACTCGCTGACACCTTCCGCATCCGAAGCCGAGAACCACCACTTCGCGAGCGGCCGCTCCAGATCGCGATATGGCATCGATGGGTTCACCTTCGTCGTGTTGATTTCATCGAAGGTAAGGTTTCGGCAGTAAGTGATGTGCTGTTGGCATACATCGCCCCACCAGTACGGCGAGCCCTGCACGTGTCCTAGAAAATAACCTCCCGGGCGCCCCGCCAAGGATTCGAAGAGACGCTTGAGGAGCGGGTTATCCACCCGTCCGGATCCCCAGTAGAGATTCTCGAGGTTGTGCGAATGGTTGACATGGATTCGCGGGTAGGCGCCGAGTGTCGCGCGAAAGAGGTTAAGAGCGGCGAGCGTTCGCTCGCGCTGACTCGATTCCATCGTCGCGCCATGCCATGTGATCTCGAAGCCGCGCCGCTGGAGGTCGACGACGAACGCGCGATAATCCTCGTCCTCCAATGTTTGTGAGGATGAGAAGTTCTTGCTTCCCTCGGGACAGCGGAGCGGCCAAACGGTCTTCGTGGTGCGCATCCCCATCATGTGCAGCAGATCGTAGATGGGCTTCACATTCTCGACTGTGGCGACGTCGGTATCATCGATGATGGTGAAGGCGAAGCGCTTGCCACCGGGGAAGGCGAATCGTCTCACGGGATCATCTGTGAACTGGAAGTTCCGGGGTGTACCAACGCACTCTCAGAAGACTTCGTCCGAGTTCGCATCACCGCGCGTGAGAAACCAATCGGTAAGCGCCTTCGGCAATGCGTGCACATCCTTCACATCACGAACGAGAAAGTGCACGTTGCCTGGCAGCTTCACGTACGCTCGGCGAGACAAAAGCGTGGTGATCGCAGGATGGCTCGCGGTACAGAGAAGGGCATCCGCGCCCATGGAGTGAGCGGTGCGTTCGGCGGCAGCGAGCAAAGCTAGCGCGACGTCGCGATTCTCCGGCAGGAATAGCATGTCGGAGAGTGTGGCAACCTTGATACCGCTCAGCCTGGGGTCCCCTTCCTCACGCGGACGCCGAACGACTGCGACACCTGCCAACTCCTTTCCATCTCGCGCACAGATAAAGACGTACTTTCCGCTTTCCGCTGCGCCGTACCGCCACAACAAGTACGCGCCATCCCGCACAGGCGCGCCGCCGAGAGCGGAACGCACGCGATTCCAGAGAGTGTCCAGCTCCGAACTGGCGGGCGTCTCCTCACGGGGCTTGACCTTTCGCTGATCCCCTGCCGCAGCGCGCCAAACTCCCAGCGCTGCACTTCCGACGAGGCCGCCTACCGTCGCGAGGCCACTCCGCTGCGCAAGCCTGAGCGCACGCACCGCCCAACCCGGCACGGAGCTCATCCCAAGCGCTTCCGGATCGAGCGCGTTGAGCACTCGCGCGGGTCGTATCAGCGTCAGGTAGTTGCCGATAGCGCCGTAGTCGTTGAATCCCAGAGCCTTGAACAGCCGTCGCGACGGGAGGGCAACGGTCATCACGGCGATCAGTCCGAGCTGACGAATGGCTTCCTTGAGGACTGCGTGTCCCACCGGCCCGCCACGGAACTCCTGCAAGACCATGAAGCCGATGAACCAGTGTGCTGGAATCTGGGTGGCGCCATTCCAGAGGCGGGTAGGAATGGTACTTATGTAGCCCAGGACCTTTCCATCGGACAGGTAGACGAACGCGGGGATGTCCGCGCCGGGCTCTACCGGATTTGCGGAAGCCGCTGTGGCGCGGTCGGCCCGAATGGTTTCCGCGGAAGTCTTGCGCGACCAGATAGCCTCAAAAAAAACTGACAGCGCCTCCGCGTGCTCGCTGCCGACACGAACGACTTCAATGCGCGGTTTGTGTTGTGGTGTCGCCGCTGCTTTCGCTTCCTGCATCGACGTCAACCTTTCTCCGCCAGCTCGCAGATGGTCTCCCATTCGCCTGGACTGACGGGCTGAACGGAGAGACGGCTGCCCTTCTGTAGCAAAGTCATTTTCTCGAGGCCGCGCGTCTGGCGTAGCTCTGCGAGCGCAATCGGCCGGCGGAGCGGCTTCCTGGCTTTGAGGTCAACGACGAACCAGGAAGGCTTGTCCGGTTTGCTTTTGGAGTCGAAGTGACTGTCTCGCGAGTCGAAGGCCGTGGCGTCGGGATACCCTTCGCGCACCACCTCCGCTATACCGACGATGGCGGTTGGTTCAGCGCTGGAGTGGTAGAAAAAAACAAGATCTCCCTTTTTCATCTCGTCGCGGAGCATGTTGCGCGCCTGGTAGTTGCGAACGCCGTCCCAATGGGTGACGCGCTTCGGCAGCGCCCAGAAATCGTCCCATGAAAAGGAGCTCAGCTCGGATTTGACGAGCCAGTAGCGCCGCTCGGATGTCATACGAGGGAGGAGGGACAGATGTCTGATAGCACGCACTCCTCGCAACGCGGGCGGCGCGCCACGCAAATCGCACGTCCGTGTGAGATGAGCAGATGCGCCAGCATCGTCCACTTCTCCCGGGGGAAAAGACATATGAGATCCTGCTCGATTTTCACGGGATCGGAATGCCTGGAGAAACCAAGCCGCGCGCTCAACCTTCCCACATGCGTGTCGACGACCACTCCCTCGTTGATACCGAATGCATTGCCGAGCACCACGTTTGCGGTCTTTCGTCCGACTCCCGGAAGCTGGAATAGCTTTTCCATGGTATCCGGAATCTCGCCCTGGTGCTCCTCGACGACCGCGCTTGCCATTCCGATCAGGCTTTTGGACTTGTTGCGAAAGAAACCTGTGCTCTGAATGACCTTTTCCAGCTCACTCTGGTCCGCATCAGCCAGGTCGCTAGCGCGCGGGTATATCGCGAATAAGTTGGGAGTGACGAGGTTTACTCGGGCATCCGTGCATTGCGCGCTCAGAATAGTAGCGACGATGAGTTGGTACGGAGACTCGTGCACCAGCGCGCACTGCGCGCGAGGATATTCCCCAGAGAGGCGTTGGTATACTGTCGCAGGATCGGCGGGCGGGCGCCGTTTGCGCCGAACGACATTCCGGGCGGGGCCCGTTACCGAACGTTTCTTTGCCGCAGACGGCGACTTGGTCAGCACCGCGCTCAATCCCCGCTTGGAGACAGCACGCGGACGCGCACGTGAAAGGGGTTGTCGAGCCCCCGGCTTCTTGTTCGCCATCACTTACCTGCCCGTGCGGGGCTGCGTCGCTTTCGCGGTACTCGCCTGTTCTTTGCTCGTTTCAGTACGTCAGTCGCCGGAAGCGTGTTCAGCACATCGCTTGCTTCGAGCCAACCTTTGCGGGCTATCCCGATCCCGAGATCCATGTAATCGAGCGAAACTGTCGAGTGCGCATCGGGCCCGATTTCAACCGTGACCCCAAGCGCTTTCGCCCGCTGGCAAAAAGTCCAGTCAATGTCCAGCCGGTGCGGGTCCGCGTTCAGCTCTACCGCCACGTTCATATCGCGGGCCTTCTCGAGCACCGCCTCCATGTCAATCGCGTATGGTTCGCGCGTGAGGAGCAATCGTCCCGTTGGATGTCCAAGAATCGTGATGTGCGTATCTTCGAGAGCACGCAGGACGCGCGCGGTCATCGTCGCCTCATCCATGCGGAAGCGAGAATGCACCGACGCAATGACATAATCGAAGCTGTCGAGCAGCTCGGGCTCGTAATCGATGCGGCCGTCGTCGAGTATGTCGGCTTCTATTCCTTTCAGCACCCGGAAACCGGTGAGCTTGGCGTTGACGCTGTCTATTTCCTCGTGCTGCGCGCGCACCTGGTCGGGCGTAAGACCACCGGCATAGAACGCGGACTGCGAGTGGTCTGAAATGCCGAGGTACGTCCAGCCACGTGATTTGGCAGCCGCTGCCATCTGAGCTATGGTCGATGTGCCATCTGAATAGTTCGAGTGGCAGTGTAGAACACCGCGAATGTCCGAGCCTGTGATGAGAGCAGGCAGCGCATTGCGGGATGCCGCGTCGACCTCACCGTAACCCTCTCGCATTTCAGGCTCGACAAACTGAAGCGCGAGTGTGCGATACAGCGACTGTTCGTCCGCGAGGCTGACGATCTTTCCCTGACTGTTGTGAAGCTCATCGCCGGAGAACGTGAAGCCGAGTGCGGATGCATGAGCGGCAACATCGCGTACATGCTCCGTGCTGCCCGTCGCTCGAAAGCATGCCACCGCATACTCGTCCGGACGAACACAGTGCAAGTCCAGTCGGGTGCCGTCCACATATCTGATGGACACCGAACGTTCGCCCGCGCCAATGGTGTCGCGAACGCCTGGCGCGCGTGTAAAGGAGGCGGCAACCGCGGCGGGCTCGCCGCGGCAGGCTGCGACTATGTCGACATCGGCCACGATCTCGGAACGCCTGCGCACCGAGCCGGCGACCGCGGCGTGCAGGACGTCCGGATGTGACTCAATGGAGGCGAGCAATCGAACTGCTTCAGCCAACCCGTGCGGATAGAGCACGTACGTTCCGGTTTCCCGGAGGTGCGAGATTCCCTTGAGAATCTTGTCCGCCGTCTTGGGACCGAAGCCCTTCACCGAGGCTAGCCGGCCATCACGTGCACTTTCCTCGAGCTCGGTTAATGTGCCGACGCCGAGCTCCTTGTAGATGATGTGTATCTTGGCGATGCCAAGTCCCGGTACACGCAGCATGTCGAGCAGGCCCTCCGGAGAATCCTCTCGAAGACCCGCGAGATAACTCGATTCGCCCGTTTCCACGAGCTCCTTGATGACGCCGAGTGTGGCTGGTCCGATACCCGTGGTGCGCGCCAACTCACCCGACCGGAGTGGCGGGCCGAGATCGTCGGTCGCTACGTCGAGTACGGAGCGGGCGGCGGTACGGTAAGCGCGCGACTTGTAGTGGTTGGCTCCCTGCAGCTCAAGCAGATCGGCGATCTGGGTGAGCGTGTGGGCTGCGGTGCGTGGATCCATGTGCCGGAAAGTATAGCGGGCGTGGACCAGTTGACAGGTAGGCTGGGGCGAGGGGAGATGAAGCTGACTCCGGCCGATTGCTAATCCCCCGGAGGATGTGGATCGCGGCCGTTCGCGGAGAAAAGGTAGAGCCGCTGTATCGGCTTGCAGGAAAAAGTGCCGAGCCGCCAGCTCCTGCATGGAATCCCTACTTGACAATTCGGATCGGTGACAGTAAAAGGTAGTGCCTCCGAGCCGCCTGTATGTTGTTGCTTGAATTGGGTTCGCGTTTTAGAACAGGCAGAATGACTCCTCATTCAAGGAGGGTCGTACGCGGCTGCTTCGTTCCTTCGCTCTGTTGCTATCTGTCCCGTTGTTGTCTGTCTTGCCGACCCAAATTGCCGGTCAGGCCGACTCATCGAGACATCGAGATACTCCGGAACAGGTCTATTTGATTATCCGCAGTGACGATGCGGGTATGAGTCACAGCGTAAACGTAGGTCTCGAAAGACTCATAGAGACCGGCCTTCCCGTTTCGGTATCGGTGATGTTTCCCACTCCATGGTACCAGGAGACGGTGGAGATCCTCAAGCGCCATCCAGAGGTCGCTGTCGGAATTCATTTGACCCTCAACTCGGAGTGGAAAAACTACCGTTGGGGGCCGGTGTCGGGCCGCGGTGCCGTTCCGACGCTTGTGGACGCCGATGGATTCTTCTTTCCATCCTCCGACGCGCTTTACCGTAACCGCCCCAATGTCCGGGAAGTCGAGAAGGAGCTGCGCGCGCAGATCGAGCGGGCATTTCGATCGGGGCTCAAGATCGACTATGTGGACTACCACATGGGAACGGTGCTTCGCTATCCCGAGTTCCGTGAGCTGACGGAGCGGCTAGCGCGTGAGTTTGGCCTTGGCATGTCCGAGTACTTCGGCGAAACCAGGCATGATCCTCAATACTCGGCGGCGCCGCGGAACAAGGGCGACAGCCTCGTGGCGCTGATAGATCGTCTGCATCCTCGTTTCAATCTGGTGGTAACCCATGTTGGGATAGACGGCGCGGAGCTGGGAGCATTGGTGGACATGAACACCAGCTTTCCCCTCCCCGACATGAGCAAGAATCGGCATGGAGAGTTGGATGCGCTCACGGCACTGCGGTTCAGGGAAGCGCTCAAGGCCCGCAACGTACGGCTCTTGACCTATCGCCAGTTAATAACTATGCAAGGCTTGAAGTCCATGCGACGCCCCGAAGGATGACAACGTACACGCGCTAATCGGAGGAGTGCTAAATGGAGCTACTGCGAGGATTGCTCAGGGAGAAGAACATGCTGCGTACGAATTCATTCCGGTACGGCCGCCCGCAGGGCTTTCGCGCGATGGGGATGAGCCTGCTGTTCACGCTTGCTCTGAGCGGATCGGCATTGGGCCAGCAGATAGCAGTCTCTGGAACCGTAACCGCCACGAGCGGTGCTCCTCTTGCTGGTGTTACCGTAGTTCTCCTGGGGACCGAGACCCGTACGGTCACATCGGCGAGCGGGCGATATTTTCTCAATGCTCCCGCGGATGGAGTTCTCACCTTTGCGCAGATTGGCCATCGCCTCGTTCAGACAACGATCGCCGGACGAACCACAGTCGATGTCACCATGGCGAGAATTCCCTATCTGGATGAAGTGCTCGTTACTGCCTACACGGAACAGCGGCGCTCGGATATCACCGGCGCGGTCGCCAGTGTCGACCTTGAAAGCACTGCTCGTCAGACAGGGGCAAGTATCCTCCAGCGGCTGGATGCCGCCGTACCAGGCGTAACGGTCAATTCGAGCGGGTCGCCCGGTTCACGCAGCACCGTGAGGGTCCGTGGCGTCAGTTCTTTCCAGAACAATGATCCTCTCTATATCGTCGACGGCACACCCGTTCAGGACTCCTACATCAACTTTCTGAATCCCGACGATATCACGTCCCTTCAGGTTCTGAAGGACGCATCGGCGTCTTCGATCTACGGTTCGCGAGCCAGTAATGGCGTGATCGTCATTGAAACCACAAAAAAGGGAGCGGCGGGACCGCCCCAAGTCACGTTGCGGTTGAGAACCGGTGTCGCGACTCCAGTGAGAGGCTATGATGATTTCCTCATTACGGACGCGCTGGAGTATCATGAGGTAGTCAGGCAAAGCTATCTCAATGCGGGACTGCCGGTTCCGACCAACATTTACGGCGACCCAGACAACCCCACGGTTCCCAATTACATCTTTCCGAACAACTGCACGGCGGAGAGCCCATGCTCCGGTGCCACCACAACCGATGAGTTCGGGCGCCTGGTCACTGTGGACGAGAGTGCGTACTCCTTCCCTAACGGCTTGATCATGCCCGGCAGCGAAGGTACCAACTGGTGGGACGCCGTTTTCGGCAGGGGGCAAGTCAGCGATTTCAATATGGATGTCGCTGGCGGCGGTGCCGACACGAGATACGGCGTCTCCTTCAATTACTTCAATCAGGCAGGTACGGCGAAGTACAATCGGTTCGAGCGGGGGAGCGTTCGCGTCAACACCGCCTTTACGCGGAAGCGCCTGACCTTTGGAGAGAACATTGTGCTTGCCGTCGACCGGCATCACGGCGGGGTGCCCGATGACGGGTTTGGCGAAGGCGGCATCCTCGGCAAGAATATCCTGTCGCAGCCGGTAGTTCCGCTGCGTGACATACAAGGCAACTTCGCCTCGGGTAAAGCGGTGGGACTGGGCAACAACAGCAACCCGCTCAAATTTGCCTTTGAGTCCAGGGACAATCAAAACAAAAACAACAGAGTCTTTGGGAACGTCTTTGCTGGCCTCGCGGCGACCCCACAGATCGCACTGAGAACCACCTTCGGGTTCAACCTGGGTCAGGGCTCATTTGCGGGCTTTACCCCGATCTTTCCAGAGGACGCGGAGCCCAACTTTACCAATTCCATCAGAGAGTTCACGAATCAATTTACGGATTGGACGTGGACCAACACTTTGAGGTACGTGAAGGCGTATTCTCAACACAACTTTGACGTGTTGCTGGGGCAGGAAGCCAACGCAAGCACCAACCGCTATATCGAGGCATCGATTGCCAGCCTCCTCAACTCCGACCTCGATTCCAGATATCTGCAGGACGCCCTTGGTGATGCCAGCAGCAAGAATGTCTTCAGCACAGGTAGCCGTAGCGCCTTACTGTCCTTTTTTGGCAAGGCGGATTACAACTTCGCCGACCGATACGTCGCGAGCTTTACGCTCCGGCAGGACGGTTCGTCCCGACTGGGTGTGGATAATCGTTGGGGAACCTTCCCGGCGTTTGGCTTGGGATGGAGATTGTCCAACGAGAAGTTCCTGACCGATAGCAAAGTCTTCTCGGACGTCATGCTCCGATTTGGATGGGGCGTGACGGGAAACCAGTCCATCCCTGCGGGACGCATCGTCAATCAGTTTGGCGGCGCCGTTGGAGATACGTATTACGATGTGGGGGGAACCAACAGCACTGTAGTGGCCGGATTCCGGCAGGCGTCTTTGGGTAACCCGAACCTGAAGTGGGAGGAGAACAGGAGCACGAACGTAGGTGCGGATCTCGCCCTTTTTGACAGCAAGCTCAACGTTGTAATTGATCTGTACCGTCGCAACACGAACAACCTGCTGTTCGATCCGAGAACTCCTGGAACGGCAGGTGTCGCCGCGCCACCGATTGTCAACATCGGAAAGATGAAAAACACAGGTGTTGATTTTTCCATCGGCACTCGAGGCGCGGCCTGGAATGTCACCTTGAACGCAAGTCACTATAAGAACGAAATCGTCTCGATAGACGGCGTCCAGGACTTTTTCTACGGTCCGATTTCAACCCGTTTTGGCAATCAGGTCATCAACAAGGTTGGCCATCCGATCGGGGCATTCCATGGCCTGATCGCGGACGGTTTCTTCAGGGATGATGCCGACGTGGCGAGCCATTCGACACAGGACGGGGCTGCGCCCGGCCGGATCAAATTCAGGGATATCGATGGTGACGGTGAGATCACTCTGGCCGACCGGACAATTATCGGAAGTCCCCATCCCGATTTCACGGCCGGCCTGGATATGGGTGTGCGCCGGGGAAGGTGGGACCTCAGCGCGACCGTGTTTGGGACATTCGGCAACGACATCTTCGACGTGCAAAAGGAATTTTACGTGTTCCGCAATTTCTCGACGAATGTCAGAAGCGACCTCCTGGCCAATTCGTGGACGCCCGAAAACCTGGACGCCAAGTATCCGAGGCTGGACGTCAACGACAACGCCAGCCATGCGATCAGCAGTTTCTACGTCGAGGACGGGTCATACGTCAGAATGCGCAATGTGCGGTTGGGATATGACGTTCCGTTGAGAATGCGCTGGCTATCTGCAGCGACAGTGTATTTGCAGGCGGAGAACCTGTTCACCATTACCGGCTACGACGGTCTCGATCCAGCGTTGCCGGCTGCCAACGTCTTCGGACCCGCCGGTGACATCCGGGATCAGTATCGGGGAGTCGACCGGGGAGTGTATCCCAGCAGCAGAATGTTCAGCATTGGCATTATCACCTCCTTCTAGAAATCGGCCTTTTCCAAGGAAGCGGAGACGAATGAAAACCGTATCTAAGCACCCGCTGTTCGTCGGGACGACGCTCCTGACTCTTGCGACGGCCGGTCTGTTTGCTTGCAAGGACTTCCTGAGTAACGCGGCCGCACCGCAAGGGACTTTGGATGAAACAACACTCGCAAACAGGCAGGGAGTCGAAGGCAGCCTCATTGCCGCTTACCGAGCGCTGGATTGGACCACAGGCGTCGGTGGTGGCTGGGGGACCGCCGCCAGTAACTGGGTATGGGGCAGCGTGCCCAGCGACGATGCCTACAAGGGCTCTGAAGCGAGCGATCAGCCCCCGATCAACGACATCGAGGGCTACCATTGGTCGACGGGCGATGCGGAGAGCTATCTGAATGACAAATGGCGAGCCGTATATGAAGGAGTAGTACGCAGCAATTCAACCATTCGGCTACTCAACCGGGTGCGGCAGGCAAGCCCCGGTGAATTTCAAGACGCGGATGCTGAAGGAATTGAGGGAGAAGCAATCTTTCTCAGAGCGCACTATCATTTCGAGGCGTGGCGGATGTGGGGCAACATTCCCTATTACAGGGAAGATGATACGGATTTTCGAAAGGCTAACTCGACCAGCGCGGAGGTCGTAACCGAACTGCTCGAGGACCTCGATGCAGCCATCGCCTTGCTGCCCGCAACTCCGCGGAACGGGCAGTCGGGACGAGCGACGCAGTGGACGGCAAAGGCCTACAAGGGACGCGTTCAGGTGTATGCCGGCCAGTTTGCCGCGGCCTTGACGACGTTGCGGGAGGTCAGGACGAGCGGGCCGTACGCGCTGCAGGCGAGCTACGATCAGGTCTGGACCGGTTTTCAGGAGTTCGTAAACGGGCCGGAAACCATATTGGCATATCAGGCCTCCGCCAATGACGGAGAACCCAGCGGGAATAATGCCAACTACGGCGAACGGCTGAATTTCCCGCACTCCGGCAGTCCGTTCGGCTGCTGCGGATTTCACCAGCCCTCACAGAACCTTGTTAACTTCTTCGCCACCGACGCCGCTGGACTTCCGCTGGCGTTGACGAGTGCGACCTGGAACGCCCGAAATGCCAACCTCAGCGCAAGCACACTTACGCCGGTAGATCCGCGGCTGGACTGGACGGTCGGCCGGGACGGCGTGCCCTTCAAGGATTGGGGCCCACACGAGGCAGATTGGATCAGATCTCCCACGTATGGGGGTCCTTACAGCGCCAAGAAAAACGCCCACGAAAAGGCCAGTGGCGCACAGAGCACCGTTGGCTGGGTGAACACGCAGTTGAATTCCGTGAACATTCACATCTTCCGTTACGCTGACATGCTGTTGCTCCTCGCCGAGGCCGAGGTTGAAGCCGGTTCCCTCGCAGGAGCGAGAACGATTGTCAACGAGATCAGGGCGCGGGCAGCGGTTCGCGCGCAGGGATGTGGAGCCACAGCTGATAACAACGTGGCGGCCTTGTATCCCGGATGTGCAGGGGATGATCGCATCGCTGTGCCTATCAATGACCCCTCCATCGCGTGGGCAACGTACCGAGTCGGCCTGTACCCAGCGTTCACGGATCAGGCCTTTGCCCGTACGGCAGTTCGTTATGAACGCAGGCTCGAGTTGCCAATGGAAGGCCAGCGCTTCTTTGATTTGCGACGCTGGGGAATCGCGGAGCAGGTGCTCAACGACCACCTCAACGGGGTGGGGGGAGGTAGCGAAAAGACCAGGCTACCTCACCTTGCGGCTTCGGAGGTATTTTCGACTCGCCATAGTCTGTATCCCATCCCTGCCATACAGATCGAGTTGAGCAGGGTGGGTGGTGAGAACAGACTAACGCAAAATCCTGGATGGTAGGCAACGCACGTTAGCGTTTCCTGATGGTGAATGCCTGAAGCGAATCGCCGGTATTGGTGACAAGCACAACCTTGCCGGCCGGCGTGTTGATCAGGGTAAGGCCTGTGACGTTCAGAGGCGCCAAAAGGCCACTTTCGCTCGCTGGCACTGGAGCGAAGTGGCCTCGGCCGTCGCCTCTCAGCCAGAGTCCGTTGCCCGCATCCGCTCTCGGCAAGTTCGGTTCGGTGTCGTACAGGTTCCCCGCCACGATGAGATCGAGATGCCCGTCACCGTCTACGTCGTGGGCGATTATCGCCCTGATCGGTGCGATTTGCGCCAGATTAGGTAATGCCGACGAGTTGAAGGTGCCGCCTCCGGTGTTGTGCAAATAGACGCTGGCAAACGTATCCGTCTTGTAATTGACAGCTTGCTGCAACTGAGCCGGACTGAACAGCTGACGGATAGACGCTTCGGCAAACGATCCATAAGTCGGGAATCGCAAGGCGAGCGGGTAGATCACCTGACCCAATGGGACCATACCGGAGACTGGATACTCGGTCCCCTCAATCTCCTGGGTTAGAACGATGTCAGTGCTCCGGTTCCCGGTGAAATCGGCGGCGTAGATCCCGAACCTGCTCTCCCTGGATGTGGTGTACGTGTAATTCAACCCGAGGTTGCCGGCTATCAGGTCGGGACGACCATCGCGGTCGAAGTCCGCAGCTGCAAGGCTATACCACCAGCCACGCAGCGGCGGCAGGCGCGTGGACTGTGTTGCGTTGCGCAATCGTTTCCCATCGTTCCGAAAAAACTGGATCGGCATCCATTCCCCAGCGGTAACCAGATCCAGGCGCGCGTCGCCATCGAAATCAATCCACACGGCATCGGTGATCATTCCTCCGGGATCTGCCAACTCGGGTGCGACTTCTTCGGTGACGTCTGTGAAGCGGTCCCCGTCGTTACGCAGGAGATAGCTCCTGGCAGGATAGGGATATTTGCGGGGCGTCAGGCGGCCGCCCACAAAAAGATCCGGTCTGCCATCGCCTGTAAAATCCGCGGCGCGGACCGCTGCTGTGCTGGTCAGCATGGTCGGCAGCGCCTGAGCATCAGTCGTGAACCTGCCGCCGCCCTGATTGATGTAGAGACGATCCCGCAACAATGCGGACCCCGGCGCGAGGTGATATCCGCCACTTGCCACATACAGGTCCAGCAGTGCGTCCCCGTTGGCATCGAAGAACAGGGCTCCCCAGTCCTCGTACGCCTTGTCGGCATCCCATGGTTGCCCCTCGGTGGACGAAACCAAACTGCCGTCCTTGCTCTGAATGAGCAGCCTGCCGGGAACACCGGCTCCACCGCCGATGAAGACGTCATCGAGACCATCGCCATTGACGTCGCCTACGGCAACCGGAGGTCCCTGTCTGGAAATCATGTAGGGCAAGAGAGGTTGTATGCTGTAATCCACCAGCGTCGATGCCCGAGACTTATACGGCAGCCCCGCGCTCGGATCGAGCGGCTGGAACAGCTGGACGCGAGCCGGAGGAGGATCGGCTTTACTCTTGCCGGTCGCTTCGGCCTGTTTAACGATCAGGAGCCGATCCACGTCCAGGCCAGTCAATAACTGGTACCGCCCATCGGGCCAGATCACTTCAAGGCTGTCGACGCGCTTCAAGCGACCGAGGCCGAAATGAGCGCGGCCATCCATCGTGGACATGTATCCCCTGTACGGGGAATGGTAAAGGTGCTGCTTCTTTCCGCCGGCAGTGAGGATCAGGGTCGAGCCGATGCCCGCTGTATTGGGAGACTCGCCCTGCAGCCCGATCCGGAGATAATGATGGGTGTCGTCTCTCGGCTGGACGTTCTGATAAATGAAAGCAGGCGCGTCGATGTTGTTCACCACCAGGTCCAGCCTGCCGTCGTTATCCAGGTCGGAATAGGCCGCGCCGTACGAGAAGCTCGCGTGGTCCATCCCCCATTCCTTCGTCCTGTCGGTGAACGTCAGGTCCCCCCCGTTGCGAAATATGTAGTTGGGCTCCTCGTAGCTGGGGAGCTGCTTCAGCATCTCCAGTCCCGCTCGATGCGAACCATTCGCACTTCCCCGTCGGCGGGCGGCGAACGCGGTGGTGAGGTAATCCAGATCGTTGACCGCCTTCGGGTAGCCGTTGCCGATGAAGATGTCCTTGAAGCCGTCGTTGTCGAAGTCCGCAAAGAGAGCACTCCAACTCCAATCCGTATGTGCTACACCGGCGAGGCGGGCGATCTCGCTAAAGATGACGTTCCCGTCTTTCCCGACTCCATTGCTCAACTGCAGTGAGTTGGCGGAGTAGTCATCGCGAAATCCCCGGCTGCGCGACTCGAGCTGACCGCCATAGGTCATGAAGCCGCTCATCCGTTTGCGCCGGCTCAATGCGGCCGGCATCATGTCCACCTGGAGGATGTCGGGCCAGCCGTCGTTGTTGAAGTCGGCGATGTCCACTCCCATGCCCGCAAAGCTCGTATGTTTGAGCCACGCGTCAGCCTTGTTGGTGAACGTTCCGTCTCCGTTGTTGACGTAGAGAACGTCATTGGGGACGACGTCGTTGGAGACGTAGATGTCCGGCCAGCCATCTCCGTTCAGGTCGGCCACAGCTACGCCGAGCCCATAGCCAGCATCTCGCAATATGCCAGCTTCGCTGGAGACGTTCGTGAACGTCCCCTGGCAGCTGTTCCGATACAGCTGGTTGTAACTGTCGGGGGTCTGACCGTGCGTTGCTCCCGGGTGGCTTGCTACCTCACCACGTGAAAAATCCTTCGGTGAATTGTTGAGCAGAAAAAGATCCAGGCACCCGTCCCTGTTGTAATCCAGAAAGACCGCGTGGGTCGTAAAGCCCCTGTCGGCGACAGCATACTGTGCGGCAGCCTCCGTAAAAGTCCGATCGCCGTTATTGACGAACAGGAGATTCGCCAGCTCTTCCGGCCTGGACCATTCGGGCCCGGAAACGGAGACGTAGACGTCCAGGAACCCATCGCTATTGATGTCCACCATCGTGGCGCCGGTGGCCCACCGGGTTGTGTTGACACGCGCCTGTTTGGTGATGTCCTCGAATCGCATCTGCCCTTTGTTCAAGTACAAGCGACTCGATACCATGTTGCCGGAAAAGAAAATGTCCGGCAATCCGTCGTTATCGATATCACCGACGGCTACACCGGCGCCGTTATACACATAGACGTCAGTCTGAACATTCAGGGAATCATCGGTGGTGATGCTGTTCGCGAACGTGATGCCGGTGTGGTGCGAGCTCAGGAGTTTGAAAAGCGGGCGGTCACCCTTTTCCGTGCATCCAGCCAACCAGAGAAGAGGAATCGAGAGTGCCAGAAGACCCGGGCGATGCATGCGCGGCAAACTCGTGACGCTGGAGCTGTGTTGTAGCGAGGCGGACCTTTGGCCGAGCAAGGTACTCACTGTTCACTGTTCACTGTTCACTGTTCACTGTTTGTCCGCCCGCTTCACCAGGGTATTTGCGGTGACCGATAGTAGTTCACGCCCAGGTAGTTCCAGCGCGGTGCGTGGGCCGCGATGCGTACGCGAAAACTCTCCCATTCGCGCGCTGACTGCGGAGACCACGCGACTTCGGCGAGGGCGGGGAGGCGAGGCATTGCCAGGTACTGCAACGCGGTGATGTTGCGCAGGGTCTCACTCCAG
>JACDCM010000309.1 GCA_013817545.1 Gemmatimonadaceae bacterium
GAGGACGCGCGCCCGGCGCTCGATCTCGCGCGGAAGCGCGCTCAACGTGACGATGCGAATTCCGAAAGTCGCGCCGCGCCTACGCAGGAGGTCGGCGGCCGCGGCGCGTCTGGCGGCACCGTTCGGAACGACGTACAGAATGTCCCGCCCACCCGAGGCGGCCCGTTCGGTGACCAGCGCGCGCACGGAATCCCGCTGGCCAGCGTTGAACGGGCCGGAGAAGAGCAGACGGGAAGGTGCGGTCAAGTAGAGCTGGCGGCGGGAGGCGGAAAATCCGGCTGTAACGGTTCGTGCGTGTGGTTATCGGGCACAATTGAGTCCCTTACACACATAATAATACCGCATCAACTCCTGCTGCCCTTCGCAATCCTGTCGAGCTACCTGGAGGGCAGCTCCATAAATACGGCGACGCAACGCTCAGTGAAAAAAGTTGACTTCTTTGACAGGATGAACAGGACCACCCAGCTTCAGCCAACCCTACTCCTCCAGTACCTCGGCGAAGTACGTCGGCAAGTCGATAAGCAGCGGCGGACACGCGCGATCGGGTTGCCACTTCAGCACCTCGGCCAGAATCTCCGGACGCGCATCGACCGGCCGCCAGCGCTCGACGAGACGTGCGTCGACATCCACGATCCAGTATTCGGCGACTTCGAACCGCTGATACAAGCGCCGCTTCGCATGCCGGTCCGCCCGTGCCGAGCTCGGCGAGAGCACTTCGACGGCGAGAAGGAGGGATCGGACATCTTCCCACCGCTCCGGCTTGCGGCCCCCAACGCGCGGCGTGACGAAGAGGTCGGGCTGCACCAACGCCTGCTCGCTGAACTCGATGTCGGCCGGCGCAAACCGGGCGCGCCCGATCGCGTGCGCTCGCACGTAGTCGCGCAAACGATCGAACATTTCACCCACAGCATCCTGGTGATTCCATGACGGCGCGGGGGTCACGAACAGCTCGCCGTCGATGACCTCGTACCGGTTGCCATCGTCCGGAAGTGCATGGACCATCGCCGCAGTCCATTGAGTCGGTGCGGAAGCCATACACATAGTATCATCTCCGGGGCGCGCTGTTGGCAATCGGGCATTCTGGAGTCTGGGCAGCGCGTGCGGCGCAAGCTGCGAAGAATTGCGGATTGCGGAAGCAACACTTACGAATTCCTTCATCAGGTCCGAAGTTTCGTAAGTAGTTCTTCGCAGTTCGCAGTTCGCTCCACAATCTTCCGACCTCCCATTCCTCTATCCCCTCACGATCCCGGCCCGCCTGCCGCCCGCATCCGGGCCGACAGCCTTTCGCTCGACGGCCGCGCGCTTGTTGAGACGAGGGAAGGCGGCAGCATTCTCGTCGGAATCGCGGCGTGGACCGAGCCGACACTGACTGCGCCTGGCGTCTTCTATCCGCGCGAGGCCAGAACGGCGGAAACGCGCCTCCGGTATTACGCAAGCCGGTTTCCTGTCGTGGAAGTGGATTCGTCGTACTACGCGCTCCCGACGCGGCAGATGGCGGAGTTGTGGGACGAGCGAACGCCTCCGGACCACGTGTTCAATGTCAAGGCTCACGCTCTAATGACCGGCCATCCCACCGAGCCCGCCCGTCTCCCTCCCTTCATTCGCGAGATGCTTCCTGACGAGGTCGCGGCAGCGCGGAGAGTCTACCCCAGGGATCTAGGCGCAGAAGTTCTTGATGCTGTCTGGAGAACATTTCTCGACGCGCTTGTCCCGCTGGACGACGCAGGGAAACTCGGAGTGGTGCTCCTGCAGTATCCGCCGTGGTTCGTTCCGACACGGGAGAGTGCCGCGGAACTCCGTGCTGCCCGCGAACGGATGGGTGACGTGCTGGCCGCCGTGGAATTTCGGCGCGGTACCTGGCTGAGTGAACGGTTGCGCGATCGAACGGTGGCGCTGCTGCGCGACCTCGGCATGACTTACGTGATGGTGGACGAGCCCCAGGGCATGAAGAGCAGTGTTCCTCCCATCTCGGCGGTGACGACACCGAAGCTCGCAATCTTCCGCCTTCACGGACGACGTCACGATACCTGGGAAAAACCGACAACACCGGTGAGTGAGCGTTACCGGTACCTGTACGATCGCGCCCAGCTCGAGCAGTGGATACCCGAGATTGTCACAGCCTCACACGCGGTGGAGCATGTGCATGTGATCTTCAACAACTGCTACGGGAATTACGCGACGACGAACGCCTCTGAGATGGCGGGGATGTTGAGAGATGCTCTGGCGCAGGATTACGGAATGCCTGGCGCCGTTCACGATCACCTACATTCGGACCCGGAAAATGGTCACGGACGGCGGCCTTACTCACCTGGGAGTTGAACCATGCGTCTCACCACGCTCGACTGGCTGATAGTCGTTTTATCGATCGCCGTGTCGTTTCTGCCCGCGGTTCTTCTGGCGAAACGGGCAGGATCCAGCACCGCGGAGTTCTTCACCTCGGGGCGCGCGGCGCCCTGGTGGCTGATAGGCGTGTCCATGGTAGCAACGACTTTCAGCACCGATACGCCCAATCTTGTCACCAACCTCGTGCGCGAGAAAGGAGTGGCCAATAACTGGCTGTGGTGGTCGTTCCTGCTCACGGGGATGGCGACTGTTTTCTTCTATGCCAAGCTCTGGCGTCGCTCCGGCGTTTTAACCGACCTGGAGTTCTACGAAATCCGCTACTCCGGCAAACCAGCCACCTTCCTGCGTGGCTTCCGCGCGATCTACCTCGGCCTGTTCTTCAACTGCGTGATCATGGCCTCGGTTAATCTCGCTGCCGCCAAGATCGCCAACATCCTGCTGGGATGGCCGATGGGCCAGACACTGGCAATCTGCGCCGTGCTCAATATCGCATTCGCGGCAACATCGGGACTCTGGGGCGTGATGGTGACAGACTTCCTCCAGTTCGGGATTGCGATGACCGGCTCTTTCACGGCGGCGTACTTTGCCCTCCAGCGGCCGGAGGTTGGCGGACTCAGCGGCCTCTTAGCAAAAATTCCGTCGGATACGGTGCGCCTGCTCCCTGACTTCGGCGACTGGCCGCTCACACTCGCCGTGCTGGTCATCCCGCTCACAGTGCAATGGTGGTCCGTCTGGTATCCGGGCGCCGAGCCGGGCGGCGGCAGCTACATCGCCCAGCGCATGCTCGCGGCCAGGAGTGAGAAGGACGCGTTGGCTGGTACGCTGTTCTTCAACTTCGCGCACTACGCGCTACGTCCGTGGCCGTGGATCATCGTCGCGCTCGCCTCGATCCTGGTTTTCCCATCTCTGGATGACATCGCTCGTGCCTTTCCGTATGTGGACCGTGCGCTAATCGGCCACGACATGGCCTACCCGGCAATGCTCACCTTTCTACCCGCGGGTTTTCTCGGCCTCATGGTGGCGGGACTGCTTTCCGCCTACGTGTCGACCCTGTCGACGCATCTCAACTGGGGCACTTCGTACATCGTCCACGATTTCTACCGCCGCTTTGTGAGGTCCGGTGCGGAGGAGCGACACTACGTGCTGGTTGGCCGGATCGTCACCGCTCTGCTCATGCTCGTGGCGGCGCTTCTCACCTTCGCTCTCGACTCGGCCCGGCAGAGCTTCGAGCTGCTCATGTCTGTGGGCGCGGGCACGGGACTCATCTATCTCCTCCGCTGGTTCTGGTGGCGAATCAACGCGTGGAGCGAGATCTCGGCGATGGTGAGCTCGTTTCTGGTAGCGCTCGGCTTCTTCGTGGCCGCGAAGGCGGGCGCGAGTATCCCCTCGCATATCTCCCTGCTCGTCACTGTCGCTGTCACAACCGTTGTCTGGATAGCCGTCACGATGTTGACACGCCCCACAGACCCAGCGACCCTGGTCAGCTTTTATCGGCTCGTACGTCCTGCCGGACCGGGATGGCGTAACATTCGCGCCCAGGCAGGCGTTGACGCATCACCCGACAGCCTTGCGCAGGCACTCCTGGGTTGGGTCCTCGGCTGCACGCTTGTCTATGCGGCTCTTTTTGGTGCAGGGAGCTTTCTGTACGGAGAGAATGCGCAGGGGATGGTGTGGCTGGTCGTATTTGTCCTGAGCGCCGCGGGAATTATCCAGTTGCTTCGGCGGCTGTGGGCGACGCCGCTGAACGAATAAGGACAGGACGCGTTCGCCCTTAGGTAAACATCAACCGTGACAGCTCCGCTTCCGCACGCGTCATTGCCACCAGTAGCGCGAGCTGTGTCCGGCAGCGCTCCAGATTGTGGTTGGGACGCGTGACGCTGTAATACCGGTCTCCGTCGAGAAAGTCGGTAAGAAAGCGCACCCCCTGTTCGTATGTGATCACCCGGGCAGCTGTGACGAGGAGATCGCGCTCCGCCCTGGCCAGCAGGTCGCGCGTTCCATCGAGATAGCCTCGCGCGACGCCCTCGAACAAGTCGGGCTCCACGGTCACCGCTGAGAGATCGGTTTCGTCCTCTGCCGCGCGGGTCGCCATGGAGCGCGCCATATCACCGAAGTCGTACAGCGCCAGCCCGGGCATTACGGTGTCGAGGTCCACGATGCACAGCCCTTCGTCTGTGTTCACATCAAAGAGCACGTTCGAGATCTTGGCGTCATTGTGGACTACGCGCTCGGGAATTTCTCCGCGGTCATGCGCTGCCAGGAGGGCCGGCGCGAGTGCTCTAAACGACAGGGCCAGCTCGATTTCAGGGCGCGCCTCATCGCACCGATTGTGCGCGTCTGCCGCGATTGCGCGCTCCAGCGCGGCGACCCGTTGTGGCGTGTCGTGAAAGCTGCGAATGGTCTCGTGAAGGCGGGGACCAGGAAGATCGTGAAGTATCCGTTGGAACTCCCCGAATGTCCGGGCCGCCTGATAGGCGAGGTCGGGGCTGGTGGCGCGCTCGTGGGACACAGTGCGCTCCACAAACAGGAAAACACGCCAGTATGACCCGGATTCATCCACATGCGAATGGGCGCCGGTTCGTGTACGCACGAGCGTGAGCGTACGGCGACGCGAGTCTGCGATGGCTTCGCGCTCCAACGCTGCAGAAGTGTGCACCGTGACGCGATCGATATTTTCCATCACCAGCTCGGGATGAGGAAAGACGCGATCGTTGATTCTCTGAAGTAGATACTGCTGTTTTTCAGAACCGGTCGCGGTTGTAACGCGCCACGAGTCGTTGATGTGGCCCCCACCAAGACGTTTGACTGCTACGACT